>JAKLIT010000001.1 GCA_022709465.1 Candidatus Omnitrophota bacterium
CCTACTTCGAACGAAAGAAGATCCAGAAGCAGCTCGAGAAGATCCAGGACAAGGAGAGCGCCTCGTACCTCGAAAGGGAGTTTCGTATAGAAGAGCTTACTGCGACCATCGACGGGCTTACCGGAGGATACCTAAGCCGTAGGATGGGCGAATAGTTTGATCACCGACCGGCGGGTGAAGAGGTAGAGGAAGAAGCCCGGCGCGAGTATCAGGCACCCGAGGACTTCCAGCCAATAGTACAATCCCCGGATATTCTCCACGGCCGTAGGGCCAATGCCCGCCGGAAGCATATGGTGGAGGAAGCGTACCATTACGAAGATCGACAAGCCGAAGAGCAGCGCGAGTACCGATAAGACCAGCAGCATATTCCTTGCCCAATTCCTGAACGACAATAGCCCGAAACCCATAATTATCGACAGGACCGCGAAGAGCGTTATCACGGTAAAATTGATCGAATAGAACATCCGCAGATGCGCGTCGGGGCAGTTGAGTATGAAATGGTAACGCGGCCAGAAGCGCGCGAGATGGAACCCGCCTAAGACCAGCAGGTAAAGCCCCGACAACTGAACAAGTATTTTTCTCATGAATGTGCGGAGTGTCCCTTTCTGACACGTCCCTAAGTGACGCGTCCCCCATGGATATTATAGTATATTTATAGTAAAATACAACCAAATGGATATCCTTACCGGGTTGATCAAGGAGATCTGGCACACGTTCAACGAGGCCGCGCCGTATATTCTCTTCGGCACGTTCATGGCCGGTGTCATTCAGACCTTCGTCGACAAGGACAGGATCGTAAAGCATCTCGGGAAGCCGGGATTCAAGTCGGTATTAATGGCCGCGCTGTTCGGCGTGCCGCTGCCGCTCTGCTCGTGCGGCGTCCTGCCGACGGCGATGTCACTGCGCAAAAACGGCGCATCGAAGGGTGCTACGCTCGCGTTCATGATATCGACTCCCGAGACCGGCATCGACTCGATAATGCTCTCGTTCGCCCTGCTCGATCCCATCATGGCGGTCTTCAGGCCAGTGGCCGCGTTCATCACGGCTGTCGTCGCCGGGATAATGGAAAATATATTCGGGCATAAGGAGAAAGCGCCCGAGCCCCCGAAAGAAGAAAAATGCCCTCATTGCATGTCCGGTGCCCCCGGGCACCGTCCACATTACGGCAGGCGTTTCATCGACGGGATGGAATACGCGTTCGTCGACCTGCTCGGCGATATCTCGCTGTGGCTCGCGCTCGGTATCGGCATCGGCGGCGTCATATCGTTCTTCATCCCGGCGTCATTCATAGAGAATTACCTCGGCCGCGGCCTTTCGGCGATGTTAATAATGCTCGTCATCGGGATACCGCTTTATATCTGCGCCTCGGCTTCGACGCCTATCGCGTCCGCGTTGATAGCGAAGGGGATGGCGCCGGGCGCAGCGCTTGTGTTCCTGCTCGCGGGGCCCGCGACGAACAGCGCCGGCATGCTTGCGATAGGCAAGTTCCTCGGGAAGAGGTCGGTCGTCATATACCTCGCCGCGATATCCGTATGCGCTATAGCGTTCGGCTTGCTGTTAAATCTCATATATTCCGTTTACGGGATCAACGCAAGGGCGCTGATGGGAAGCGGCGGGCATTCGGAATTGACGCACCGCCTCGGCCTTGTCGCGGCACCCCTGTTGGTCATCCTCATGATAAACGCGGTCATGCGCCGGAATAAATGTGATGCCTGAGCAAGATCCCAAACAAGCCGACAAAGAATTCCACAGGAAGACCGCGCGCGAGTACGACGAGCGCGTGGACAAGAAGTCCCGCGTATACCATTCGACGTTCCTCTACCCGTATATCGACGAGGTGCGGAAGAGTTTGCCGTCCGGCAGCGGGTTCATGGCGCTCGATATCGGCTGCGGCACCGGGAGCGTCACGATACCGCTCGCCGAGAGGGGTTTCAGGGTAAAGGCGATAGACCATTCGCCGGAGATGATAGATATAGCGCGCCAGAAGGCCGCGCGCAAAGGCCTGCACGACAGGATCGAGTTCATCGTCGGCGACGCGGAGAATACCGGGTTTCCCGACGGGATGTTCGACCTTGTCACATGCCAGGGGGTCATCCACCATCTCGCGGACAAGAGGCCGCTGATCAAAGAGATGCACCGCCTCACGAAGAAAGGCGGGTTTTATTACATCTCTGAGCCGGTCGAGCTCTTCCCGCGGCTGAAGATACTCGGATTCCTCGGGAAGATATTCCACTTCGCGCGCGGCGAGCGCAGCATAGAGGCGCCGCTCGTAAAAAAAGATCTGATCGAGCACTTGAAGTCGGCGGGCGCGTCATCTTTCGAGTATTCGCTCGTATTTTATCTCCCTTACCTGCCGGTAAAACCGTGGGAGCAGGCGCGGGCGGCCCTCGCTAAATCCTTTAAAAACAAGCGGATGGGTAGTATAATATTCGTATACGGGAGGAAGTAGGCCATGAAAAAATTTGTAGCGCTGGCAGTTGTGATGTGTTTCGGCGCAACTTGCTCCGCGGCATGGGGAATCAAGAAGAAGGACACAAGCGATACCACGACTATTACAACCCAGAAGGATGCCGCGGTCGCGGTCTCGGTCATGAAAGGCCTCATCATATCCGTCAACATCCCGCAGAACGAGATCGTAGTAAAAGACGAAAAGACACTGATCGACAAAGTCCTCATCGTAAAGCCCGAGATGTATAAGGCGTTCAAGGTCGGCGACGCGGTCGAAGTAAAGACGAAAGCCGGCTCAAATATCGTCGACAATATCAAGGTGACCAAAGCCGCCTCGGTCGAGAAGAAGATTGCCCCGAAGAAAAAATGAAAAAATTCATAAAAGACCTTAAGGTAAACGACGGCATTGAGTCCGTATTCTTCCTCAAGAAGAAGGAGCTCGCGCGCACGCAGGCGGGCAAGCCCTACCTCAAGCTGACGCTCTCCGATAAGACCGGCCGCATGGAAGCGAAGATGTGGGAGGGCGGCGAGCAGGCCGACGAGATGGTCGCGACGGGCGCCGCCGTTTTCGTGAAGGGCCGCGTCGATTCATATAACGGCCTGCAGATACGCGTTGATGAGATCCGCCTGGCCGACCAGAAGGAATACAAGTTCGAGGAACTCGTCCGCTCGGTCGAGGATCCCGACAAGATATTTAAGAACATCAAGGCGATGCTCGACGGCATCCAGGACAAGTGGCTCGCCGCGCTCGCGAAGGAATTCCTCGACGACGAAGAGCTGATGGCGAAGTTCCGCAAGTCGCCCGGCGCGCAGAACTGGCACAACGCCTACATCGGCGGGCTCATGGAGCACACCTACGAGGTCATGCACATCTGCCGCGAGGTATGCGGGCTGTATCCCGAGGCCGACCGCGACGCGGTGACGATCGGCGGGTTCACGCACGACATCGGCAAGACGGTCGAGCTCGACATCAACACTTTCGAATACACTCTCGACGGCGGCCTCATCGGCCACCTGACGCTCGGCTTCGAGATATTATCGCGCAAGATCGCGGGCATCAAGGGATTCCCGCAGGACAAAGCGCTCGCGCTCAAGCATATAATCCTCGGCCACCACGGCGAGTACGACCAGCAGTCGCCGATACTGCCGAAGACGCTCGAGGCGACGATCGTCTACCACGCCGACGAGCTCGTCTCGCAGGCGAACGCGGTCAAGGAAGTCATCGCGCAGCAGTCCGACGGCGACAAGCTCTGGTCCAACTTCATCACGATCAAAAACCGCAAGTACCTGCTCAGGAAGTAAGGTCCGTGACAGACAGCTCAAATATATTTTTATGGATCATCAAGACCTGCGGCAAAGTCATCCTGAAGCCGTCGGAATTCTTCGGCGACCTCAGCGGCCGGAAGCCGGAATACCGGAATGCATATGCATTCAGCTTCCTGCTGACTTTCATTTCGGTAATAACGGCCGTCGCCGCGGACACGTTCCTTGCGTCCTCGGGGGTTTTCGCGACCGCGATGCCGGCGGGATTATCGTTTGCGACGATCGTCGGCGCGATGTTAGCTTCCGCGATAGCGGTATTTTTTATAGCGGCCCTGCTGCACGGTTGCCTTATCGTCGCGGGGTCGTCGGGAAGCATAAAAAAGACGTTCCTCGTGACGGCTTACAGCTCCGCCGCGTACATATTTTTTGTCATCCCGTTCATCGGCGGGACGCTTAGCAACATAATATGGATAATTTTAGTGATAACGGGATTGAAAAAGATGCACGACATAAGCATTGCCAGGGCGATAGCCAGCGTGTTGGCGTTCATGATCATCCCGGTGATAATCAGAATGCTTTTTATTAGATAGAGGGCAAGATGTATAAAGTCGACGTTTCCTGCATGGCAGGCAATACATTCAGCGTGACATCCGGCGCAGCGAAGATGACCATCGACATCGCCGAGAAAGATAACCTCGGACCGCTGCCTACGCTCCTGGCGGCGCTCGGCTCGTGTATCGGCGTTTACCTGCGCCGTTATGCCGATAACCTTAAACTGCCGATAGGGGAATTCAGCGTCAGCGTCGAGGCGGACCTCATCAAGGAGCCGCCGGTGGGCTTCCGCAAGATCAACGTCTCGGTGGACCTGAAAGGCGCCCAGCTCGACGAGCAGAAGATGGAAGGGCTGGCGAGATTCATCAAGAACTGCCCGGTGCACAATACCCTGCACGGGAACCCGGAGATAACTTTTGAACTTAAATGATAAACAAAAATTAGCCGCGGAGACGCTCGACGGGCCGGTGCTTGTGCTGGCGGGGCCTGGGACAGGTAAGACCGAGCTCCTGTCGGTGCGCGCGGCGAACATAATCAAGTCGAAGAAGGCCAAGCCGGAGAATATCCTGATCCTCACCTATACGAATGCCGCCGCGAAGGCGATGAAAGAGCGCCTCGTGAAAATCCTTGGCCCCGCTGCTTATAACATCGAAACGGCCACATTCCACAGCTTCGCGAATAACGTCGTCCTTGAATCCGATGAAGCCGCCGAGTACATCCAGGAGCGCGTTCAGATAACCGACATCGAGCAGATAAAGCTCCTCGAATACATTTTGGATAATACAGAGGGCATCGACAAGGTCCGGCCGTTCCGCGCGCCGTACGCTTTCGAGCGCGAGATAAGCCAGCGGATAACCGAGCTCAAACGCGAAGGCGTCTCGCCCGCGCAGTTCTCCGAGATAATCGAGAAAACCGAGCCAGACGGGGCCTACATCGAAGAAAAGCACATCGAACGCCTCAGGGCCCTCGCCACCGTATATAAGCTGTATGAAGAGTACAAAGCGGGCAAAAACAAGGCACTTTTCGATGACCGCGGCCGCTACGATTACGATGACATGATACTTTTCGCGGTCGAGGCGATCCGCAACGAGCCCGAACTCGCCGCCGCCCTGCGCAAACAATATACTTACATCATGGTTGACGAGTTCCAGGACACCAATGGCGCCCAGATGGACCTGTTGTTTGAATTAGGCGGCGCGAATATCTGCTGCGTGGGAGACGACGACCAGTCCATTTTCCGCTTCCAGGGTGCATCGGTCGCAAACTTCCGTGAATTAAAGAAGAGATTCCCTAATTTAAAAGAAATTCCGCTCGAGAAGAACTACCGCTCGACAAAAGAGATAATCTCGCTCGCGGGCCGCATAATAAATAACCTCCCGGTAAAAGAGCGCGTCCACGCCAAAGAGCTCGCGCCGGAGACGGATTTCAAGAAAAAGACCATCGAATACGATGAATTCACGACCGAGACCGAGGAACTGCTCTTCATCGCGCGCCGCATAAAGGAGATCGCGAAGAAGGAGGAGGTCCCGCTCGACGAAGTCGCCGTGCTCGTGCGCCAGCGCGACGACATCCTCAAGATCGTCGACACTTTCCTGCGCGCCGGCATCCCGTACGCGACCGACGGCAAGGAAGACATCGCCGGAGAGAAACGCGTCCGCCAGATGCTCGACGTGCTCTATTTCGCGCACACGCCGGATATCGAGGTCGAGCAGAAGGACGCCTATCTTTACCGCATTTTGACCGCCGATTACATGAAGATCCCCATGAACGACGTCCTGCGCTTCATCGCCTCCGTCCGCGCCAAGAAATACGACCAGCGCAAGAAGGGCGAAGCCCCGACGGTATCAATGTTTAGTGAGTTAATGGCACAGGGACTGTCCCCGCAGGGGACTGTCCCTTCTTGTCGCGGAATTCTTGAGGCGCTGCTTTACGAAGCCGAATCGAAGCCCGTGCACGCGATGCTCATGCAGTACATCAAGGACGCAGGGGTAATGAAATTTATCCTCGAAAAATATGACAAAAACGACCTCCTGCGCATTCGAGATCTCCGCGCGCTGACGTCGTTCGTGAATATGGTCAAGGAATCCGACATCGCGCGGCCGGGCATCACGCTCAAGGAATTCATCGACGAGCTGGAGACGTGCAAGGCCCACGGCATGCCGCTGCAGGGCGAGCTCGTCACGGCGACACAGGAAGGCGTGCGCATCTACACGGCCCACGGCTCGAAAGGCCTCGAATTCCACACGGTATTCATCCCGTTCTGCCTCGAGAAGAAGCGCTGGCCGAAGCGGCCGCAGGGCGTCTCGATCCCGCTCCCGCCCGAGGTCTACAAGTCGAAGGAAGTCCCGACCGACAAGGATATCTTAAAACAGCTCGATTATTACGACGAGACGCGCCTCTTCTACGTCGCCTCGACGCGCGCGAAGGCGAACCTCATCTACACCGCCAGCCCGACGGAGAGCTCCGTCCCGAGTTCGTATTTGTCAGGCGTTGAAGCAAAAGAAGAGAATAAGAAAGAGGAGGACATCCTCAAAGCCGCGCTCGAAATAACCGACGCTCAAGATCCCTTTGTCGGCACGGACAAGATCCTGTCGGACCTTGTCCAGGACCTCTCGCTCAACCCCACCGCGCTCAACAATTACATAAACTGCCCGCGCAAATATTTATATGATGACGTCCTGATGCTGCCGTCGGGCAAGAAGCAGTCGCTCGTCTTCGGTAACTGCGCGCACAAGGCGCTCGAGGATGTCTACGGCAAATTCATGAAGACCGGCAAGTTCCCGGATTTCGCGTACTTCAAGGATGCGTTCGCCAAGGAATTAAACCACGAAGCCCCGGAAGCGGCGATAAAGACCGCCTGCCTGCGGCAGGTCGAGACGTTCAAGGCCTGGTTCAAGGAAGAGTCGCGCCTGCCGGTCAAACCGCTCGGTCTCGAGAAGCGGCTCGTCGTCCAGATAGAAGACGACCTTAAATTTTCCGGTAAATATGATAAAACAGAGTCGGCCGGCGGCACCGCAGTGCGTGTTATAGACTATAAAACCGGCGAGCCCGACAAGCATGTCAAGGGCATCAACAACTCGCTCACGAAAAAGATACCGGTATCAAGCGACGAGTTCGAGGGCTACCTGCGCCAGCTCATTGCGTACAAACTCCTTTTCGACAACGACAAAAATGAATCGCAGGGCCGCAAGGTAAAGGAGGGGGTGCTCGTCTTCCTCGACCCGGCCAAAGAGTCGGTCGCCAAGCACGACCTCGAGGCGGGCGAGTTCGTAAAGAAGAGCGTCGAGCTGACAGAGGATATGGTCGCCGAACTCGAATCGGCCATCAAGGACGTCCGCCGCCGCATCAGGAAACTCGACTTCGCCAAACTGCCGGAGATCGATGAGAAACCCGGCAAATGCGGCAAAGCGCCGAATACGTGCGATTTTTACGATATCTGTTGGAGGTAGGGTGCCAATACTTATAGACGGCTGGAACATGGTCCGCCACGAAGGTTCAGGGATAGATTACGACGACGCCCTTGCCGGCGCCGCGCACCTGATCGCCATCCTGGAGAAGTTTCAGGAGACCCACGCCGACCCGATAACCGTCGTCTTCGACAGCAAAAACGAATATCTAGATATGCCGCTCAGGAGCACCGCGAAACTGCATATCGTTGCGGCCCGAAACGCCGATTCTTACATCAAGAAACACATCGACCAGGTCCCGCCGCGCCAGCGCCGCAACCTTCGCGTCGTCTCCTCCGACCGCTCGCTGTATTTTTATGCGAAGGATGCGCGGGCAACGCCGATGAAATGTGAGGAGTTTTGGAGTAAGATATGAAGGAAGGATTAGGCATCCAGCCGCTTGACGGGATCATGGCGCGGCTAGGTATTTCAAACTCTGACCTTGTTAGTATTTCCACTGAGCAGTTATCACATAAGGTGGTGCAAAAGGGACGCAAGGGAAGGCGATTGACACCTAATATCCAACATAAGATCCTGAATGCACTCCGCGCGCTAAAGCCCGAAGATAATTATGCAATTAAAGATATTTTTAATTATTAAGGATGCGCGGGCAACGCCGATGAAATGCATGGCCCATCAGAAATTAGATTGATGGGGTGAAGAGTTTTAGGGAAAGCTGTAGGGAGTTGGAATGAATAAAAATAAAAAAGAAAATTATTCACTAGGGATATCAATTATTGCCTTAATTATTTCTGTCGTAGCTCTACATATAAATTGGCAAAATCTCCTCATTACCAATAGACCATATCTAAAGATTAGTCCAGCTCGTTACAATGATACCGGTAAATATTATTCAATAAAAAAATGTAATCAAAATAGTTATGAAGTAATATTTAAATTACAACTTAAAAATATTGGTAAAATACCTGCAAATGATATTCATGGAGAGACAGCTGTATTTTTAGGTCTATCGGGTAAAGGGACTTGTATAAATGCGGATATGGAAACTGTCCTAAAAGATATTTATTATTTTGCGACAGATTCCGATACCTTTGACTTCAAATCAATTTCTGAAGAACAATTAAATAGAATAGAGAATAAAGAATTGCAAAGTTATTTTCGAGAAATGAAAGCAAGAGATTTAACATTATCTGGGATGTTTAATAAAGGTAAAACATGGAAAATGCTATCTGTTTTTCCTGGTGATACTTTTGAGTTTGAATTTGGCTTTAAGATATCTGGCAAAGATGCTCCTTGGGCTATAGATAATATTGATAAATTTCAAAAAATATTTCTGAAACTTAAAGTAACCTACTGGGGAATATTTCCTAAAATTGGGCGAAATTATCATTCCATTTGTAATGCAGAATTATTTGATGGGGAATTAATGCCATATGAAACTGAAAGTTATTAAGTATAAAATAGCTAAGATGTTAATAATACAGTTTATTTTACAACGATAAAAAATATAATAAAGGAGAAATTATGAATGAGATAAAAAAGACAACAGAAAAAATCATAAAGTTTAGAGACGAACGGGATTGGCTTCAGTTTCATAATCACAAAGATATGGCTCTTTCCCTAGTTTTAGAGGCTGCGGAAGTTTTAGAGCACTTTCAATGGAAATCGCCCGATGAGGTAGCTAACCATGGGAAAATGCATAAAGGTGAGATTTCTGAAGAGCTTGCAGATGTAGCCATGTATCTTTTTGAGCTCGCAGACAACTTAGGGATTGATTTAAAGAAAGCCATTGAGAGTAAATTAAAGAAAAATGCCCGTAAATATCCAGTAGCAAAGGCAAAAGGAAAACATACAAAGTATAATAAATTATGAGACTTTACGCCGGCACTTCCGAACAGTTTATCCACGATACAATTCAAAACCAAATAGCCGAAAAGCTTAAAATGGCCTTTTTCGATTATTATAGGTATAATCCTTCCCCCGCAGAGGTTAATTCCTGGCGCAATTCTTTAAGGTCAATGTCTCAAGTATTTCAATATGCCAATTTATTGGATCATGGCGTTATACTTGAATACCAATTGCCGCTAACCTCAAAAAGACTAGATTGTTTGATTTGCGGAAAAGATGGGAATAAAGAAGACAATGCTGTAATAGTGGAGCTCAAGCAGTGGGATAAATGCGATGAAGCCGCTGGTGAGAACGAACTATCAACCTGGGTTGGAGGAGCAAAAAGGGATGTTTTACATCCTTCCGTTCAGGTTGGGCAGTATAAGATGTACTTAGAAGATACTCATACAGCTTTTAATACCGATCATGATCCGATAGCATTAAATGCCTGCACATATCTTCATAATTACAACTATTATTCTGACGATGTAATATTTTCGAACAAATATCAGAACGCCTTAAATAAATATCCGCTCTTCACCGCAGATGATGTAGACAGGCTAAAAGGCTACCTTTCAGATAAACTGGTAAAGGGCAAGGGGATAGATGTCCTTAGAAGGATAGAAGAAAGTAAATATAGACCGAGCAAGAAATTAATGGATCATGTCGGAAATATAATTAAAGGAAAATCAGAATATGTACTACTGGATGAACAGCTTATAGTTTACGATTCGGTATTCACTTGCGCCAAGAAAGGATTTCATGATAAGCAAAAAACAGTGATTATTGTTAAAGGTGGTCCAGGAACGGGAAAATCTGTTATCGCGATAAATCTAATGGCTGATTTACTATTGAAAGGTTACAACGCGCATTATGCGACAGGTTCCCGTGCATTTACCGAAACTTTAAGAAAGATAATCGGCTCCAGAGGTTCAGCACAGTTTAAATATTTTAACAGCTACTCCATGGCGGAGAATAATGTAATTGATGTGCTTATAGCAGATGAGTCGCACAGAATTCGGCTCACAAGCAATAGCCGTTTTACAAAAAAAGAGAAAAGATCAGAGTTGTCACAGATTGATGAGTTGCTTGATGTTTCCAAGGTGGGTGTGTTTTTTATTGATGACGATCAAATAGTACGTCCAAACGAGATCGGCTCTGTTGAGTATATAAAAAATACGTCTGAACAGAGAGAATGCAAAGTGTATGAGTACGAGCTTGAGGCTCAGTTCAGGTGCAACGGTTCCGATGCTTTTGTAAATTGGATCAATAACACATTGGGTATTAAAAGAACAGCAAATGTCATTTGGGATCAGCACGAAGAATTTGATTTCAAAATATTATCTTCTCCGTTGGAATTAGAAAATGCCATTAGAGACCGAGTTAAACAGGGTTCCACCGGAAGAGTTACAGCAGGCTTTTGCTGGGACTGGTCCGACCCTGATAATGATGGTAATTTGAGGGATGACGTTGTAATTGGTGATTATAAAAGACCATGGGATGCTAGACCAGAAGCTACTAAATTAGCGCCGGGAATACCTAAAGCCTCACTTTGGGCGTATGATCCAAATGGGATCAATCAAGTAGGTTGCATATATACAGCACAAGGTTTTGAGTTTGATTATGTAGGAGTTATATTCGGAGAAGACCTGGTCTATAATTTCGACAAACAAGGGTGGGAAGGAAATCAGAGCAAATCTTCAGATAGCGTGGTTAAGCGTTCAGGCGACAAATTTGTTGATCTTGTAAAAAATACCTATAGAGTGCTACTTAGCAGAGGAATGAAGGGCTGTTATGTATATTTTATGAATAAAGATACCGAAAGGTTCTTTAAATCAAGAATTGAGTATCATAAACAATCAAAAACTGAAGATAAACTCGGAGTTATTGTTGATATCTCATCAGATAAGAAATATGAAGAATATTTGCCCGTTTACTCCCTTAAGGCAGCCGCTGGCAAATTTGGAGAAGGAGAAGATGTCCATGAAGAAGGCTGGATAAAAGTAAGCGGGTTAAAACTAAGTAAAAGTATGTTTGTTTGCAAAGTAGTCGGCCATTCTATGGAGCCAAAGATATTCGATGGTAGCTATTGCATATTTCGAACTGATACTGTAGGTGGAACGCGACAGGGAAAAATAGTTCTTGTCCAAAGTCGTAAAATACATGATCATGAGAACGGTGGATCTTATACGGTGAAGAAATACAGCAAAAGCGAAAAGAAACAAAATATGGATGATACCTGGGAACATGAAAATATTGTTCTCGAGCCATTGAATAAAGACTATGAACCAATTATTTTGGCTGCTGAAGAAGAGAGTAATTTTAAGGTAATAGCGGAATTTGTAAAAGTTCTGGAGTAAATTTAGAGCATCTAAAATAAGAAATTGCCTATGAAACGAGCGTATTATTCTGATTCAATTGCCAATTTCTGTAAGTCTGCACCTGAGGAGATAGTTGGCAAATTGGCAATAAGCAATGATTTTGCCTTAGAGCAATCTCAGCGCGATGCTTGGCTTGAGGAAATCAGGATTTTGCACACAACCATATCATCCCGCCAAGGATCAATCTATTTTGAGTATACTATTCCACGGATGGGGCAACGAATCGACGTGGTGCTCCTGATCGGACCTGTGATCTTCGTCCTTGAATTTAAAATTGGGGAAAATGAATTTGCATCATATGCAATCGATCAGGTATGGGATTATGCTTTAGATTTAAAAAACTTTCATGAATCTAGCCACGATAGGTATGTCGCGCCGCTCTTAATTGCTACAAAAGCGGAAAATCCACATCCAATCATTTCCGTAACACCGCAAAATGATAAACTCCTATTTCCCATCAAATGCAATATAGAGTTGCTAGGAAAAGTGATTGAAGATGTGCTACGCTTTACCGAAGGCGGCAGTATTGACCGAATGCAGTGGGAAAACGGTCGATACTGTCCAACCCCAAACATCATCGAAGCAGCTATGGCGCTCTATAACGGCCACTTGGTTAGTGAGATATCTCGAAGTGACGCTGGTGCGATTAATCTTAGTCAAATATCCGATGTAATTTCAGATATTATCCGTATTTCAAAGAAAAAGTCCCAAAAATCCATATGTTTCGTTACCGGTGTTCCAGGTGCTGGCAAAACATTGGTCGGGTTGAACATTGCGACTACACATATCGACGCTTCAAACGATCTTTATAGCGTTTATCTCTCTGGCAATGGCCCGCTTGTAGAGATTCTTCGAGAAGCTTTAGCTCGAGATAAAGTTCGACGAGCAAAAGAGCGCGGGAGCAGGATTAAAAAAGGTAAGGCCATGAGCGAAGTGAAGGCATTTATCCAAAATGTTCATCATTTTCGTGATGATTGTCTTGTAGACGAGAAAGCAGCTCCTGTTGAACATGTTGCATTATTTGACGAAGCGCAACGTGCTTGGAACGTAGAACAGACGTCTAATTTCATGCGCCGAAAAAAGAAAAAGCCCAATTTTAATCATTCAGAGCCAGAGTTTCTGATATCTTGTCTTGAGCGCCATCCAGATTGGGCGGTAATTGTATGTCTAGTCGGAGGGGGTCAGGAGATAAACACTGGAGAGGCAGGAATCAGCGAGTGGATTGAGTCACTAAATCGTTCTTTCCCCAACTGGCATATTTATATTTCATCTCGACTTACCGATAGTGAGTATGGCGCAGGGGAAGTATTAAAAACAATATCATTCCGTAAAAATGTAGTCTATAAAGATGAATTGCATCTTGCGGTATCGATGAGATCATTTCGAGCTGAACATGTCTCGCTTTTGGTTAAGCAAATGCTCGATCTTAATGTTGATGCCGCCCACGCTACGTTGAAAATAGTGAAAGCCAAATACCCAATTGTAATTACAAGGGATCTAGGAAAAGCAAAGCAATGGTTGAAGAGGCAGGCGCGTGGATCTGAGCGCTATGGAATCGTAGTTTCATCTCAAGCGGAACGATTAAAGCCATATGCGATAGATGTAAAATCAATAATAGATCCGACCCATTGGTTTCTTGATGGGAAGGAGGATGTCAGATCCTCGTACTATCTTGAGGATGTTGCTACGGAATTTGACGTACAAGGACTGGAGCTCGATTGGACATGCGTTACGTGGGATGCCGATTTTAGGTATTTAAATAAAGAGTGGGGACATTGGTCTTTTTGTGGGGATCGTTGGAATAATATTAGAAAGGCGGAACGAAAAATTTATCTCAAGAATGCCTATCGCGTCCTTTTAACTCGCGCTAGGCAAGGGATGGTTATCGTGGTACCAGCTGGTGACATAGAAGATCCTACGCGTCTTCCAAAATATTATGATCCGACTTTCGAATATTTGAAAGAGATTGGTTTTAAAATAATATAGAACTATAAATTAAGGACTTATCAAAAAGGGACACGGAGAGCTTAAACGATGAACGGTAATAAAAATTTTGTCTTTGTTTTAGGTGCTGGGGCATCTAAGGATTATGGTTATCCAACAGGTAGCGAGCTAATAGAATTAATTGCAAAATTTAACACTGACGCCGGTTTTCTTAATGCTATGAACAATGCTGGAATTAGTAAAAGAGACATTGGAATATTTGTTGATACGCTTAAAAAATCAGGGCTGAACAGTATCGATGCTTTCTTGGCGAGAGCAGCTGACTCAATCAGAAAGCAACCTATTGATTTTGAGAAAATCGGTAGAGCGTCTATTACCTATGCCATTTTATATTCTGAGAAAGAAAGCAAGAGAGACGATCTGCCATTTCGCTTTAATGATAATTGGTATAGGTATCTATTTTCTTTTTTAAACGATGGCTATTCAGCGTTAACCGATGGGCGAATACGCTTCTTGACGTTCAATTACGATCTTTCTTTGGAATATTTTATTGCGACATCATACCGAATCCGCAATTATTTACATGCCATGTCTGAAGAAGAGAGACATAATTACCTGCAGTTTATTAGCGATATAGAAATCCTACATATTTATGGACAGGTTGGCAAATTAACCGAATATGATAGGGATGGCAATGGCAGGGAATATGGAAGTGATTCACTTAATCTTGACGGAAAAGATCCATTCTGGCAGATAGCCGAGAATATTCAAATTGTTAGATCTGATATTACGGAAGAAGCGAAAACGCTTTTTGAACGAGCACAACAGTATCTTTCTGAATCAGATTATATATTTTTCCTAGGTTTTGGTTTCGATTATTTAAACATGGAAAGATTAAGGTTGCATGAAATATTCCAAACTAATATTGCGCACAAAAGATTTTACGTTACGGCGTATAAAGCAGATAATAGCAACATATATGACTTCCAGAATAGAATATTTCACCATAAAGAATTGGAAATGGATATTTGCAAGATAGGCAAAAAGGACGAGAATATAGTATCATATTTAAGAGATAACTGCTTTATTTTGTCGCAATTAAAAGATTAGAGGTGAATAAAATGCTTATTCGGGATCGTGTCCAGAAGGATACGAATATATGCCCCGACTTAACGATCTAAATCTAGCTAATATTCCCGCCTGCGCCATTTCCGGAGCCATAGGGCTGCGAAGTGTCCCCTGCAGGAGGCACCTTAATAAAATAGTTGTCCCCTCCGCTACGTTCAGGGACACCCCCGACAATCAGGATTAAATCTTGAAATCGGGTTTAATCCGTCGGTCCCTTCGGGTAAATTTGCTACTATTTCAAGCAGGCAAATTTAATTGAAAGAAAATTCCCTCTTTTAGCGTCTACTACGTTAAAGGAGGAAGTGATCATGAAAATAGTTCTTTCCTTGCATGCGCAGGAACGCATCATCGAACGGAACATCAAAAAAGCCGACGTGATCGAGACGATAAAGAATCCCGACATTACCTGTCCGACGAGACATAAGCATCGAAAAAGGGTTATGAAGAGCTTGAATGGCGCTACCCTCGATGTTATAATTGAGACAAATGATGATAAATATAGACACCCAAGCTAAAGCCGCATACATAAAATTAAAAGAAGGCGCATGCCACCACACAAAAGAGATCCTTCCTGAGGTCTTTGCCGATTTTAACTCCCGCAACGAGATCATTGGAGTTGAGCTTATCAGCCCGTGCACTGTCACGCTCAGGAAGCTCGCGCGGAAGTTAAAATTGCCCGTTTTTAACAAGATCAAAAACCCCTCGAAGAGATCTGCTCCTAAAGTGATTTAACGACGGAGGCCCCAAATGCTCAAAGAACAAAAGATCCGCGACCTGACGTTAAAGCTCATCCAGGTGATAGTTTGGTTCGAGATACTCTGGGCGGTGGTATTCCTCATAAGCATGGTATTCCAGTGGTCCGGCATAACCGACCAGCTCGCGTCGGCCTTCTTCGGGGCTGGGTTCTGCGGCGTGCTGCTGCTGGCGGCGCTGACCCTGCTCAACGTCACCGCGAACATGAACATCATATCCAAGGTGCAGGTGATGAAATACGCGGGCGGGGAGTCCGCGCCGGAAGACAGGCAGGCGACGCTCAAGATACTTGCCGTATCCGCGGCGCTGATAGCGGTGGTGGTGCTGTCGCTCTGGTTCGCCGAATGGCAGACGTACAAGATAAAGGTCGCGGACACGAAGTCGAAGATAGAGTCGATAGTCGACACGAAACTCATCGACGATGCTATAGGCGTCATCAAAAGCGACGGCAGGATAGCCGACCTCGGCGCCATCAGGGACGCGCTCACCGCCACGATGAACACGGGCGGCCAGCTGTCGGTCATATTCCCAAAGAACGTCAGGGGAGTGGACGTGTATTACGAATTCACCGCCTGGAGCTACTGGCAGGACAAGAGCGAAAAGAAGATATCCGAGGTTTCCCTGCAGAAGTACGTCCCGCGCGAGGGCGAGAAGGGGAAATGGGACAAGCTCATCGCCGGGCAGGTTGACACGTTCAGCGTGCCCCACGGCGGCAACCTGCGCATGTTCCGCCGGATCAAGCGCTCCGATGGCGAGCTCATCCTCCTCGTGGACACGAGCCGCAGGTTCGATTACAGCAGGAGCAGCTTCAGCAAGGACTAAGGGGCCACGGCGAAAGCCGACTTAGGGGACGCACTACTAAGGTCACAAATTGTGACCTTAAAATAACTGGTGCCAAATCGGCACCAGTTATTTTCTTGAAAGTATTTTGCCTCCTTTTACGTCTATTACATCAGGGCGGTAAAAAGATGTATTGACAATACAAGTTATAACTTGTATACTTAAGGAGGCGTGTTAATGTTTCAAATATGCTATTTTGTTGACCAAAGGGGCAGGATTCCCGCGGAAGAGTTCATTGACAGCCTGACAGAAAAAGAACAGGCAAAGGTGTTCGCGTATCTGTATGAGTTGAAGAAAAAAGGCTTTCGGATGCGCAGGCCTATGGCAGAATATCTCAGGGAGGGCATATACGAGCTAAGGCCTAAAGATAACAGGATATTTTATTTCTTTTTCCTCGGCAATAATGTCGTAGTCTTACATGGAATCAAGAAAAATACCAAGCGAGTTCCGGACAGGGACTTAAAATTATGCATAGTAAGAAGATTATTAGTAGAATTAGGCAGTTCACTTAAAAATTTAGAAATCGGAGGTGAAGAAAATGGCTGACATAAAATTAGTAAGATACGATGCCCATTTAAACAAAAAGCTTAAAAGTGAGAAATTTCGGAAACTTTATGAGCAGGAGAAAATCAAGGTTGCATTAGCCCAAAAGATCTCAGAGATGAGAGAAGAAATGAAATTAAAGCAATCGGATCTGGCAAAGAGAATGAAAGTATCGCAGCAATTTATTTCCCAGATAGAAACAGGCGAGCAGGATAACCTGACTTTGGACACATTGATAAAGATTGCGAAATCACTTGATCGCGAAATCGAGATCTCATTTATCAAAAAAGCATTAGCAAATGCCCAAACTCCTTAAATGCCTCAAACCTATAGTCGATTCACGCACAAAAGTGCTGATACTCGGGTCGTTCCCCGGGCCGGAATCGCTGGCGAGGCGGGAGTATTATGCGCACAAGACCAACCGGTTTTGGCCTATATGCGCAGGATCGGTCGCCTCAGCAGGGGTGCTCAATTATACGGCAAAGATCAAAGCGCTGAAAAAGAAGCGCCTCGGCCTCTGGGACGTCATCGGCTCGTGCAGCAGGGCAGGCAGCTCAGATAATAATATCAAAAATCCGCAGTTTAATGATATACTAACGCTGTTAAAGGCGCATCCGAATATCAAAACCGTATGTTTCAACGGAAAAAAGGCAGAGGCGATGTTCAATAAGGCGTTTCGCAAGCTCCCGGCCGGAATAAAATTCAAGTCGCTTCCATCAACAAGCTCCGCGAACGCCCAAATAGCACCAAATCAAAAGAAAAATATCTGGAACCGCGCATTCCGCGCCGCCCTTTGCGGATGCCCGATCATATTATTTTGCAGCGCGATGCTTGCCGGCTGCGCGTCTTTGCCGGTCAAGAACACCCCGTCGTATTCCCTCGATGATATATACAAGCGCCTGAGCTACAAGACCGACGGCGGCTACAGGGTGGTCAATATCTTCTACGCGACGAACCGCCTCGACGACAAGCCGAAGCTCGCCGACAAGGTCCGCTACGGCTCGCTCGACGTCAGGATAGACCCGAGAGTCAGGATAGGCCTCATGCTGCCGGATAAGCTCAGCAAGAAGGGCATACTAAAACTCCAGGATACGCGCCAGCTCGAGCCGGACGTTTTCACGGATCAGCTTTCGGCGGCGGTGAACGCGTCGCCGCATAAGTCGGTCCTGATACTCGTATTCGGGTTCAAGGACGGTTTCGAGGCGACCGCGATGAAGGCCGCATATTTCGCGTATCTGCTCGATGTGAATACGCCGGTACTGCTCTTCGACTGGCCCGGCGACCAGCCGGTAAGCTTCAGCGGCTATGTAAAGGCGCAGTCCCTGGCCTCGGAGTCGGGGCCGTATCTGGCCGAAGTGATAGCGAAGGTCGTGCGCGAGGTCAAGCCGGAGAAGGTCTGGATAGAGGCGTCGAGCTTGGGTTGCCAGGTCGCCTGCAACGCGTTCGAGGAGCTTTACAAATACCCTGATTTTTCCGATAAGGATACCGAGATAGACCATCTCGTGCTCGCGGCGCCGGATGTCAGCAAGGACGAGTTCAGGGGAAAGTTCAAGGACGAGATGATAGCGCTGACGGATAAGATAACGGTCTACGTCGCCTCCGATGACGACGCCCTGCTCATGAGCGGCTTCATAAACGGCGAGCAGAAGCTCGGACGCGTTAAGCTCAGGATGAAGGACCCCGAACAACTCGAGGAGGCGAGGGAGCTGCTCTATTTGAAATCGCTTGCGCCCGAGCGGCTGATGGTAATCGACGTCACCCCGGTCAACAACGCGAGCTTCAAGCACGGTTATTATCTCGAGTGCCCGGAGTATTACGACGATTTTTATATGAGAATATTCGACACCGAACCGCGCCTGAACAGGCACCTGTACCTGCTCAAGACCGCCGAGGGCGCGGACTACTGGGTCATGCAGGATTCCAAGGAATAAAAAATGCCGGGAAAACACCTGAAGAGGCAGGAATACGTGATGCGCGCGGCTCTCGTGAGCCTGTGGTGCAACGTCGTGCTTTTTACCTTCAAGGGTACGGCGTTTTTTGTCGTCCATTCGCTCGCGATCGCCACCGACTTCGCGATAACGGTTGTGGGGCTGAGCGTATCGATCATATTGTATTATTCGCTGAAGCTCGCGCACCGGCCCGCCGACATAATGCACAACTACGGCTACGGCAAGATAGAGCATGTCTGCGAGGCGATAGAGGGGATAGTGCTCATCGGCATCGCGCTCGCGATGATCGCCCAGTCGGCGAAATCGCTCGTGCACCCGGAGCATGTTACCAACCCCGTGCTCGGCCTCGCATCGAGCATCCTGAGCTTCACGCTGAATTTCGGGGGGTCGTATTATATCCTTAAGATGGGAAAGAAGAGCGGTTCGCCGGCCGTCCGTGCCGAAGGCATCCATTACATGCTCGAGGGTTTTATCTCTTTCGCGATAGCCGGGGCGTTCGTGCTGTCGATGTTCCTCGTCTCCCGCGGCAACGATAAGGTCGCGGTATACCTCGATCCCGTCGTAACGATGCTCGTCAGCGTCGCGATAGCCGTTCCTTCGTTCGGCATCGCGAAAGGGGCTTTCTCGAACCTCCTTGACGCCTCGATAGAGGAGCCGGGCAAGATGGATGTCGTGGTAAGCTTGGCGCAGAACGCCGGCCTATTCTGCGATTTCAGCGACATACGCACGCGCGTCGCGGGCCACAAGAAATTCATAAATCTCAAGATCATACTGCCGGCGCAGTTGTCGTTCGTCGAGGCGAACAAAATAGTAAAAAAGGTGGAAGACGATATAATGTCCGCTGTGCCGGACAGCGAGGCCTTCGTCAAGATGGAGGCCTGCCGCCGCGACTGCCTCGTGCTCAAGAACGGCGGGGAGTGCCCGTACCTTTAACGTCGAAAGGAGATCCATGAATAAACTCGTCAGCATCACCTTGTCCCTCGTAGCAGCACTTTTAACGTCGGCGGCGCCTTCTTATTGTAAAGATGAAGCGCCCGCGCCCGTTATCAGATCGATCACCGCCTCGTCCGATTACAACAACAACCGCGCCGAAAAAGCAGCCGACGGAAAGCCGCTCACGCGCTGGGAGTCCGAATGGAAGGACAATCAGTGGGTACAAGTCGAGTTCGAGGCGCCGGTGATGCTCTACGGCATCGGCATAAAATGGGAGACGGCCGCCGCGTTCCGCTACGCGGTAATGGGCTCGAACGACGGGAACCTGTGGGTCACCCTCGCGATGGTCGAAGACGGTGTCGAGGGCGAGGATATGAAGATAAATTTCCAGAAACCCGCCGAATATAAATACGTGAAGGTCGACTGCTACGACAGGGCCACGGCCTGGGGATTTTCGGTATGGGAGATAGAGTTCAAGACGGACGGGCCGTACAAGAAGCTCGCGAAAAGGCAGTCGATGGTCAAGGGCAAGACGTTCTTCTCGGTGGAGCAGAAGGACGGGAAATACTGGTTTTCCGACACGTCCGGCAAACCGTTCATATCGAAGGGCGTAAACGTAGTGCTCAGCAACGACGGCGCGGTCCTGCAGAACTCGCAGTATTACGACGTCTCGAAAAATTACAAGGACAACCAGGGCTGGGCAAAGGATACGGTCAAGCGCCTCAGGAAATGGAAGTTCAATACCGTAGGGTGCTGGTCCGACGCGGCGACGTTCTATTATGACATGCCGTTCACGGTCATCCTGAACATGCCATCGACGACCGACCACCGGCTCGTCGACGTATTCGACCCGATGTTCGCGGAGAACGCCGACGCCACTGCGGCGAGCAAGTGCAAACGCTTCAGGGACGCGAGGTACCTGCTCGGCTATTTCATCGATAACGAGCTTCCGTGGTACGGCGATGTCGGCTGGCACACGGGCCACGCGCCGCTCCTGCTCGACGAATATTCACGCCTGCCGGAGAGCGCGCCGGGCTATGCCAAGCTCGCGGAATTTTTGAAGGATAAATACGGCCTTACGGTCGAGGAGTTCATGAAGGTGCGCGGCGCGCAGGCGAAGGAGGGGCGCGAGCTCTTTGCGGGCGCCGTCGCGGAGGAGTATTTCTCGGTCATAACCTCATGCATAAGGAAGTACGACCCGAACCACCTGGTCCTCGGCGTGCGGTTCGCGGGAAGCGCACCTGAAGGTGTCATCGCGGCGTGCGGAAAATACTGCGATGTCGTCTCGCTGAATTATTACTGCAAGAACATGAAGGTCGACAGGCAGCATATAGACAATTTCTATTTTATCGGGCAGAAGCCCATGATGATCACGGAGTTCTCCTACCGCGCGATGGAGAACCGCAGCGGCGTGAAGAACAACAAGGGCGCCGATGTCACAGTCAAGACGCAGGCCGACAGGGCCGAGGGCTACGACAAGTATGTAACGCAGATGATGGAGTTCCCGTACATGATCGGCTACCACTGGTTCCAGTACTTCGACCAGTCCCCGCAGGGGCGCAGTTTTGACGGCGAGAACAGCAATTACGGTATTGTCGATATTTACGACAAGGAATACGAACTGTTGACCGCCGCGATGAAGAAACTGAACCCGAAGGCGGACACGATACACAAGAAGACGGCCCTTCCGTATCCCGAGAAATCCGTAAAGACGGACGGATACGCGCCGGTCAACAATAAGGACGTCAAGCGCGAGGGCGCGCCGTTCTGCAATATCAGCGCCGTCAATACCGGGCGGATCGGCGTCTGGAAGGACAACTCTTCCTCGGCGAAGCTGGTGTTCGTCAGGGACCAGGCGGAGGACGGCGCGGCGCGGCTCGATTGCGCTGTCGAGACCGGGAGCGGCTGGGGATGCGGATTCAGCGTCCCGTGCGACGTGAAGACGAAGAACGACGACGGTTCGTTCGACCTGCAGGGATATAAGGGCATAAGGATAAAGATGTCCGCCACCGAAGGGCTGCCGTTCTCGGTATTCCTGAACGAGTCCGGCGCCGATGAGATGGGGAAACCCGAATATAAAGGCGTCCGCGATGCCGACGGTGAAAGCTTTACTTCCGAGCCGAACAGCGGCGCGGGCAGGATAGAGGTGTTTGAATACCCGTTCGACCAGTTCATGCTGCGCTCCGTATACGGCAACCAGAGCGGCAACAGGACATTGGACCTGCAGGCAGTCCGCAACATCGACTTATATTTTCCAGGCAACTCCGGCGACGGCACCTGCGATATTTACGAGGTTACGTTATACTGAAAAGGGTCGCTGTCAACGACAAGATGCAGCAGGGGTATACTTATTACCTGACTGCGCCGGTAGGCAAGGGCTTCCATCCGGAATTCAAGCCCGAGCTGACGCCTGAAGAGATGCTGCGTCTCGGCGTCTTCGGCGGGAAGTACATGACCGATTGCGGGAAGGAGTTCCCGAGGAGCTGGTTCGCGAAAGCCAAACTTTCGCCTAAGAAGAAAGATCCTGCGCTGAATTATTTCAAGGTCGACGCGTCCCTGCCTTTGAAGGCCTGGCAGGATAAGGGCTGGATAAATCCCGACGACCCGCGCGGGTGGTTCCAGTGGTATTGCA
Source organism: Candidatus Omnitrophota bacterium (assembly GCA_022709465.1). The sequence goes on from JAKLIT010000001.1 coordinate 22,661, forward strand.
GGTATTACATGGGGCGCCGCCTCCCGGGCGAGGACGAGCGCCAGATAAGGAGGTGGAAGGCGATAAGGCGCCACGTAATGGCGGTGAAGAAGAATTGCCGGCCGAAGGATCTCGGCTGCAGGCGCAAGCAGCGCCAGGCCCTTTTGCACTGGGCTTACGATTCACGCAAAATTTAGGGTGCCTCCTCGCAGGATGGCCCCAAAGGGGGAGAGAAGATGTTCGGCTCATTGAAGAACGTGCAGATAGTGGTATTGGGTATATGCATCGCGCTGGGAACGATAATATCGACGGTAATACTCTCGCAGGGGATGATAAATTTCAAGAAGGCGTCGGCGGAAGTGATAGATGTGACCGGCTCCGCGGAGAAGAGGATAATATCGGATTATATCGTATGGACGTCGAAGTTCTCGGCAAAGGACGCGCAGTTGAAGGAGGCGTTCACGAAGATAAAAGAGGACCTTGGCAAGGTCAAGGAATATCTTACCGGCAAAGGCGTCAAGGAAGGGGAGATAATCGTCCAGCAGGTCATAACAACGCCCGTATACAAGCTCGACAAGAACGGCAAGGCCACTAACGAGGTAGAGGCCTATATCCTCGACCAGATAATCGAGGTCCGCTCTGTCGATGTGATGAAATTGACCGCGATCTCACGCGAGTCGACGGAGCTTATCGAACAGGACGTGCAGTTCGTTTCGTACGCGCCGCAGTATTTTTATACCAAGCTTGCGGAGCTGAAACTAGAAATGCTGGAAGCGGCCTCGGCGGATGCCAAGAAACGCGCCGAAAAAATACTCGCTCCCTCGGGGAACAGGGTCGGCAAGATCCGCTCCGCTAACATGGGCGTGTTCCAGATAACCCCCGTAAATTCGACCGAGGTCTCGGCGTGGGGCGAGAATGACACGTCATCCCTGGAGAAAAAGGTGTTTGCCGTGGTGCACGCGGATTTCGCGATAATAGAATGAATAATAAAGAAGCGCGCATAACCGCCTTCAGGCGGATAAGGGATATCCCGTACGCGATAGTCCCCGCGATGCGCGACCCTGCGGTCGGCCCGCGCATGATGCTTAAAGAGAACCGCGGTTCTTGCAACCCGAAGCACGTGCTGCTTGCGGATGAATTCAGGAAGCTCGGACTAGAGGTCAGGTACGCAAATTATGCTTTCTCCTGGGACGACCCTGCGGTAAAATATCCTCCGGAGCTCAGGGCCCTGGCGAAGAGGATGCCTGCGGGCAACCATCTCGCGGTCAAGGCGCTAATCGGCGGTAAATGGGTGCTTGTCGACGCGACATGGGACCTTCCGCTGAAGAAGGCCGGGTTCCCGGTGAACGAGGACTGGAACGGCGTAAGCGATACGAAGAATGCCGTGACACCGATAAATGAGGTCCTCAACGAGACGATCGAGGAACGGGTGAAATACGATACCGCCCTGCGTTCGAAATACACCGAAGAGCAGAAGGCGGCATATGCTGAGTTCATCGGTAAGCTGAATAAGTGGTTGGAGGATCTACGTGCATAGACCTGTCCCCAAACGACACGTCCCCTTACTCTTCTTATTATTGGTTATTTCGGGAGGATGTATGGCGAAATCCGATGAAGCGGCCGTGAAGATACCCATATATGACGCGAGGGCGGGCGCGGTAAAAGAGATGCTGAAGGTCGAGAGGCCCAACTCCGAATGGAAGAACGTGCTGACTCCCGAGCAGTACAGGGTGACGCGGCAGAGGGGCACGGAGAAACCGTCGGGCGGCGTCTGCGAGGCGCCGAAAGAGGACGGGCTGTATGAATGCATCTGCTGCGGCACGGACCTTTTCGGAGCGTCGATGAAATTTGAGTCGGGGACCGGCTGGCCGAGTTTCTGGACGCCGGTAGCCCCGATAAATATAACGCTCAAGGAGGACCTTGATTTCGGTATGGAGCGCGTCGAAGTGTCCTGCGCCCGCTGCGGCGCGCACTTGGGCCATGTTTTTGACGACGGGCCCATGCCTACCGGAAAACGCTATTGCATGAACGGGATCGCGCTGAAATTCGTCAAGGGGCACTATAAGCCCGCGCAGCTCGCGATATTCGCCGCGGGTTGTTTTTGGGGAGTCGAAGAATCCTTCAGGACGCTGAAAGGCGTCATATGGACAAGAGTCGGATATACAGGCGGCAACTTCAAGAATCCCACATACCAGGACGTCTGCAGCCATAAGACAGGCCATGCGGAGGCGGTGCAGATATTGTTCGACCCGTCGGTGATAACGTACAGCCAGCTGCTCGACGTCTTCTGGAAGATACACGACCCCACCCAGGTCAACAGGCAGGGCGCGGATGTCGGCTCGAACTACAGGTCTGCCATATTCTACCGCAACAGTGAACAGGAGAAACTCGCGAAGGAGTCGAGGGACCGCCTCGAGAAGTCGGGGCAGCTGAAGGGTAAAATAGTGACTCAGATAACTAAGGCGGGCGTCTTTTACCCTGCCGAAGAATATCACCAGCATTATTACATGAAGCACAACCTTCCGCCACAGTGCAATTAAATATGATATAATATTCGCCAAAATCAAAGGAGCCCTGCAATGGACAACGAAAGAGTGATTTTGCCGTTAAACGACATCCCAAAGGCCTGGTACAATATAATGCCCGACCTGCCGGAGCAATTGCCGCCGCCGCTCAACCCGCAGACGGGGAAGCCGCTCGGGCCCGCGGACCTCGCGCCGATATTCCCGATGTCGCTGATAGAGCAGGAGATGAGCAGCCAGCGCTGGATAGATATCCCCGATGAAGTCCTTGATGTATACAAGATATACAGGCCGACGCCGCTTAAGAGGGCGGTCCGTCTCGAGAAGGCGCTGAAGACGAATTGCAGGGTATATTATAAGGACGAGAGCGTATCGCCCGCCGGAAGCCATAAGCTGAATACCGCGATCGCGCAGGCGTATTATAATAAGAAAGAAGGCGTAAAACGCATATCGACCGAGACTGGGGCAGGGCAGTGGGGTTCCGCGCTTTCCTTCGCGTGCAATATACTCGGGCTCAAGTGCACGGTCTATATGGTTAAGGCAAGCTATTTCCAGAAGCCGTACCGCAAATCCCTGATGCACGTCTGGGGGGCGGAGGTCTTCCCGTCGCCGACGAATAAGACCAACTCCGGGCGCGCGGCGCTCGCGGAAGACCCGGAGACGCCGGGCAGTTTGGGCATTGCGATATCGGAGGCGGTCGAGGACGCGGCCACGCACGACGACACGAAATATTCCCTCGGAAGCGTGCTGAACCACGTGCTTACGCACCAGTCGGTCATCGGCCTCGAGACGAAGAAACAGCTCGAGATGATAGGTGAAAAGCCGGATACGCTGATTGCCTGTGTCGGCGGCGGCAGCAACTTCGCCGGGTTCGCCTTCCCGTTCGTTCCCGAGAAGCTGAAAGGGAAGGATATGAAGATTATCGCCGTAGAGCCGACGGCCTGCCCGTCGCTTACGAAGGGCGAGTACCTTTATGATTACGGCGATACGGGAAAGCTTACGCCGCTCGTAAAGATGTACACTCTCGGCCACAGCTTCATTCCCGCGGGAATACATGCGGGCGGGCTCAGGTATCACGGGGTCGCGCCGCAGGTTTCGCTGTTGGCCAGGAAGAAAGTAATAGAGTCAAGGGCGTTTTCACAGAACCCCGTATTCGAGGCGGCGATAATGTGGGCGAGGACCGAAGGATTCCTGCCGGCGCCGGAGACATCGCACGCGATACGTTGCGCGATAGACGAGGCGAAGAAGAACGACAAGAAGACGATCGTATTCAACTACAGCGGCCACGGCCATTTCGACCTCTCGGCGTATGACGCTTACCTTGAAGGGAAGCTAGAGGATTACGAGCATCCCGAAGAGAAGATAAAAGAGGCGATAAAGAAGATACCTGAAATTGGGAACGCATAGAGGTATGGCCCCTATATATAAATTTATAGATGATAACGGGACGTTTACGGTAAAGGACCCGCAGAGGTTCAGCTTGTATTTCCCGCTGACCGATAAGGACGGGAGGATATTGAGCTCGATAAGCCCGAACCTCGGCGGGGACATAAAGCGGGATAACGACCGTTTCCTGACGCCGCCCGCGAGCATAGAGGACATCCGCAACAACCTCTTCTGCCGCCGCGATTTCTTCATCAAAGCCGACGGGCACGTGGTCCGGTTATCATATCCGCACGACGACGTGCTCGAGGCGGGGTTCCTCTACCATAAAGTGACGAAGAGGACGGCGGGCATGAAGATAGAGATACTGAATTTCGTCCCTTTCGACATGCCGGTGGAGGTCATGCAGGTTCGGGTCACGAACTACAGCGGCAAGGATATCGATATAACCCCTACCTCGTTCATCCCGTTATTCGGCCGCAGCGAGAAGAACATCCGCGACCACAGGCATGTCAGCTCCCTTCTTAACCGCGTCGAGCTCGACAGGCACGGGGTATTCCTGAAGCCGACGATGATATTCGACGAGAAGGGCCACACGGAGAACAGGACGCAGTATTTCGTCCTCGGATACGAAGGCAAAGGCAAGGCGCCCGTCGGGCAGTACCCGTCGCTCGGGATGTTCTACGGCGAAGGGGATATGATATTCCCCGACGCGATATACAAATTGGTCGTGCCGGCAACGAGGAAGTCGCCGGATTTCGACGGGAAAGAAGCCTGCGGCGCGTTCAGGTTCTCTCGCCGTATATTGAAGAAGGGCGCTTCGCAGGAATATTGCCTGGTCATGGGTATCGAAGAGGATAAGGGCGCAGCGCTTAAATATTTCCGGAAGCTCAATACCCCCGCGAAGGTCGCCGGGAGTTTAGCCGCGACAAAAAAATACTGGCGCAAGTACCTTTCGAAGCCCGTGCTCTCGTTCAAGGACAGCGATTACAATAACTGGCTGCTATGGGTCAAGCTGCAGCCGACACTCCGAAAGCTGTTCGGATGCTCGTTCTTGCCGCATTTCGATTACGGTAAGGGCGGCCGCGGCTGGCGCGACATCTGGCAGGATGCGCTGACGCTGTTATTGACGGAACCGAAGAAGGCCAAAGATTTCATATTTGACAGTTTCAAGGGTGTCCGGCTCGACGGCTCGAATGCGACGATAATAACGAAGGATGGAAGGTTCATCGCCGACCGCAACAGGATAAGCCGCGTATGGATGGACCACGGCATCTGGCCGTACCTCACCACGCGCATGTATATAAACAAGACAGGAGACCTCGGTTTCATGCTCAGGGACGCGGAGTATTTCCGCGACCACCAGCTGAAACGCGCGAAAGAGACGGACAAGGCGTTCAACCAGGCGGATTTCATCCAGCGCGACAGCTCCGGCAAGTTGTACAAGGGTAGCGTGCTCGAGCACCTGCTGGTACAGAACCTCGTGCAGTTCTTCAATGTCGGCGAGCATAACGTGATACGCCTTGAGAACGCCGACTGGAACGACGGGCTCGACATGGCCTCCGACAGGGGCGAGAGCGTAACATTCAGCTTCATGTACGCCCACAATCTCTGGGACATCTGCTCGATACTCGAGAAGATGAAGCGGAAGCATGAGAAGGTAAAGGTCCTCGTCGAACTGTTGCCGCTGCTCGACAGCATGAGCTCGCCGGTGGATTACGGCGATTACAGGCAGAAGCAGAAGCGGCTCGATGAATATACGGAGTCGGTTAAGAGCATAAGCGGAGAGAAAGTCGAGGTCGATATTGAGGGCCTCGTGAAAGACCTGCGCGGTAAGGCCGACCACATGTTCGCGTGGCTCGGCGAAAAGGAATGGATGCCCTCCGCGGGTTTCTTCAACGGCTATTACGACAACAACGGCCGCCGCGTCGAGGGCAAGGTCCCGCCGCTGCGGGGCAAGGTCCCGCCGCTGCGGGGCAAGGTCAAAGGCAATGTCAGGATGAAACTGCAATCGCAGGTGTTCGCGATCATGAGCGGCGGCGCTACCGACGAGCAGATAGCCGTGATATGGGCCTCGATAAAGAAGCACCTGAAGGACAGGCGCCTCGGCGGTTTCCGCCTCGGAACGGATTTTAAGTCGCTCTATATGGAGCTCGGCCGCGCGTTCGGGTTCGCCTACGGCGATAAGGAGAACGGTGCGTTCTTCAACCACATGGTCGTGATGCTCGCGAACGCCCTCTACAAGAGGGGCTTCAAGAATGAGGGCAAAGAGGTCCTCGACTCGATCTACAAGATGGCGACGAGCGACAGGGCGCGCATCTATCCGATGATACCGGAATATTTCAATAACGAGGGCCGCGGGCTCTACCTGTACCTGACCGGCTCGGCGAGCTGGTATATTTATACGCTTATCGAGGAAGTCCTTTGAAAAAAGAATATATCGTATTCGCCTCAATAATCGCAGCGATAGCCGTGCTTGCCGTTATCGGCAGGTCGCTTATAATCGATTTCGCGGTAAAACAGATCAAGGGCGCTTTCCCGGATTATAAGGTCACGGTCGGGAATGCCGAGATAAAGAGCATAGACCTCATCTCATTCAGCGATATAGATATCTCCAGAGGCGATACCAATAGGTACAGGGTCAGGGAGTTGGACGTACGGTTCACTCCTCTGACGCCTTTTAGCAGGACGATACCGAAGGTGTCGGTCGACGGCTGCAGCATTGTCGTGTCTTCCCCGAAGGGCAAACTAAAGGAGCTTGTCCAGTTCCCGAAGCCGAAGGCGGGCCCGATGTTCATAATCGAGTCGCTCGAGATAAACGATCTCGTCCTCGAGATACACACGTCCGATTTCGACACGACGGTCCTTATCAGGGCTAACGCGGCCGTCGGAAAAGATATCTCATACGACGCGGTCGTGAAGATGGAAAAGATAAACCTGGGCCTTCTCGCGAAGATGCTCGGGGCGGGGGAGAAGGTCGATATAAGCGGGAAGATGGGCGGCGAGATATCGCTGAGCGGCAAGGACATGAGGATAGACACGATAACAGGCGAGTTCAAGGCCATTAGCCCCGGCGGGACCGTAATAATAAAGGACGAGGAGTTCATAAAGAACCTGGCAAAGCAGGCGAAGCAGCCCGTCGAGGTAATAAGGGACAGCTTTCAGAACTACAAGTACACGAGCGGATCGTTGTCGGTATCGAAGGACAGGGACGCGATATTGTTGCACCTGCTGATGGAAGGAACGCAGGGAAAGAGGGACCTGACGATAGCATTTCACGGATTCTAAGGGAGGGCAAGATGAAGAACAGGATAACAGTGCCGGTAGCGGTATTTCTCGCATTTTTGGCGGTAGGTTGCGCGTCGGTGCAGGTCAAGGCGCCAAAAGACCCGATAAAGGTCGATATAACGATGCGGCTCGACGTTTACCAGCATGTCGAGAAGGATATCGACAGCATTGAAGATATCGTATCGGGCAAGAAAGCGCCGAAGCCGAAGGAAGGCATGCAGTTGAATTTTCTCTTCACGGACGCTTACGCGGAAGAAGGCATGCCGGCGGATGTCGAGCAGGCCGCTCTTAGGCGCAGGGACAGGAAAACGGAGCTTATGGCGCATGAGGCCGAAGGCCACATAGGCGAGAACAGGATGGGGCTCGTCGAGGTAAAGTCTGCGCAGGCGCCGGGCGGGCTGGTCAGCGCCGAGAACTCCGACAGGATGCTGATATATAAGGCGATATCGCAGAAGAACGGCGCGGCGCTTGAGGATGTGCAGAAGCTTTACGCGAAGCGGCTCATCGAAGACGCTCCCGCCGGGACGCCCATCGAAGTAATGGACGCGTCCGGTAATTACGGCTGGAAGAAAAAATAATTGAAGATTTCGGTAAAGGTCAAGGCCGGTTCCAGCAGGGAGAAGGTCGAGAAGGCGGATGACGGCAGTTACGCGGTATGGGTAATGGCAAAGCCGGCGGACGGCAAAGCGAACGAGGCGGTAATAAAAGCCCTTGCCGCGCATTTTGATACGGCAAAATCAAACGTTGTTTTATTGACCGGCCACGCCTCAAAACATAAGATCTTTTCTATTAATGTTTAAGCTTGTGATATTCGATATAGACGGCACTATTGTCGACGCCTACAGCGCCATAGAGAAGAGCATCAACTATACCCTGAAGAAGCTCGGGTATCCCAAGGCGAAGATGGCCGCAGTCAGGCGGCTCGTAGGCCACGGAGACCGGAACTTCGTCGAGCAGTTCGTCGGCCGGAAAGATGTCGAAGAGGGGCTGAAGCTCTACCGCAAGCACCACGAAAAAGCCCTGTTGAGGCACTCGAAGGCAATACCAGGGGCGAGGCGCCTGCTGGCCGGGCTCAAGAAGTCCGGTTACAAACTCGCTATAGCGAGCAACAGGCCGCCGAATTACAGCATGATACTGCTGAAGCATCTCGACCTGCTTAAATATTTCGACGCGATAGAATGCGCGCGGGACAAGAGCGAGATAAAGCCGAAACCGTTCCTCATACCGAGGATACTGAAGAAGCTCGGTATCAAAAAAAGCGAGGCCCTTTACGTGGGCGATATGACGGTGGACGTCCATGCCGGCCATAATGCGGGCGTAAAGGTAGTGGCGGTCCTCGGCGGGTCGTCATCGCACTCCGAATTAAGGGCGGCGAGGCCTTGCGGGATAACCCGCAAGATATCGGGCCTGCTGCATGTGGCAAAAAAATGCCGGACAAAAACATACTGATAGTTGAAGACGACAGGAACATCTCCAAGCTTATCAAGTTCAACCTTGAGAAGGAGGGATTTGACGCTTTTGCCGTCCCTAACGGCGAAGAGGCCCTCGAACACCTGAAGAGATATTCCGTCGACCTCGTTATCCTCGATATAATGCTCCCCAAAATGGACGGCTTCGAGGTCTGCCGGCAGGCCAGGCAGGACCCTAAACTTAAGGACATCCCGGTCATAATGCTTACCGCGAAAGGCGAGGAAGTAGACAGGGTCGTCGGCCTTGAGCTCGGTGCGGATGATTACATCGTAAAGCCGTTCAGCCCCCGCGAACTTACTTTAAGGGTCAAGGCGATACTGCGCCGGGGGAAAGCGCCGGCCGCCGCGAAAGAGATATTGAAGTCCGGTGGC
>JAKLIT010000010.1 GCA_022709465.1 Candidatus Omnitrophota bacterium
ACCTTTCGGAGCCGGATATCGAAAATCCGGCCTTCTTAAACAGCTTAAAGGTAGCCTCTTGAAGGCTACCCTTTGGTAGTCCTATCTTTAATCTTGACATGGCCCCTATTCTATATTTAAAGGGGCTAAAAGTCAATTATATTTTCGCTGGCCGGATAGGCGTCGAGCATAACTATCTCATCCACAAGCTCGTCGCTCGTCAGGGAAGAGACGGGATAGAGCCCCGGGCCCCCTTTGGCGGCGAATATTATGCTGAAACCGACCACCATTACCGCCGCCGAGGCAGTCGCGAGGGCACGCTTGAACTCGGGGTTCGCGAAGGCGGACATAAAATCCTCCAGCACACCGAGCACGGCCGACCTGACCGAGATACGCTTTACTTCGGCCTTGTCAAGCTTCGCGCCCAGCTCAACGTCGAACCTGGCCCAAAAACCCTTCGACATCTTCGGCATCGGCGCCTTAGATATCAGGTCGTCAAACTTTTTGCCAGCTTGCATCTTAACCCCCTTACCGCCCTGAAAAGGTGGACCTTCGCGGTCGATTCGCTGCATCCCACCGTCTCGGCGATCTCGTTTAATTTCATCCCCTGTATATGTTTCAGCATGAATACGGCCTTCTGCCTCTCCGGCAGGGCGGTCACCGCGTCGTTTATCATCTGCCTCGTCTCCCTGTCCAGCGCCGCCTGCGAAGGCAGCGGGGCCGGGTCAACGGCCTCCGGCGCGCCGTCCTCGCCGTCTTCGGACGGAGGAAGCGGGTCGAGGAAGACGCCGCTCCTGGCCTTCTTCTTCCTGAGAAAATCCTTGCACTGGTTCACCAGTATCCTGTAGAACCACGTGTAAAACCTCGACGAACCCCTGAAATTTACCACTCCGATATAGGCCTTAACGAACGCTTCCTGCAGGACATCCTTGGCGTCCTCCACGTTGCCGATAAAGCTGAACGCGAGCGCAAACGCCTTCTCCTTGTGCATGTCCACAAGCGAATTGAAGGCGGCACGTTCGCCGTTCTTTGCCCGCTCTATAAGCCCGGCCTCTTCGTCCACTGGTCTTCCCGTTATTTTACCGGTTCAGCCGCCAGTTCCCTCTTGAGCGACTCGAGGTTCCGCTCAAGCATATCCATCTTCTGCATGACCTGGTTGAACTTCTCCGGGTTATCGCGTTTGAGCGCGATGAGGCGCTCGCGGACCTTCTCTTTCCTCGTGTCCATCATCTTCTGCATCTCTTCCGGGTTCTTCTCGGCAAACTCGTGGAACCGTTTGCCCCTCTCCGCCCTGCGCATGCCCGGAACGAGGTCGCCTGCGTCCATCCTCTCCCCGCGCATCTCCCAGCGCTTGTGCGCTTCCCTGAACATCTCCTTGCGCGCCTGGTACTTCCCTATCGTGATACCGGCCGTTACGGAGACGAGCGCGACCACGAATATAAGCACAACCGCCATTACCGCGATATATCCTTTATTCATATCTTCCTCCTTTTGCCCTATTAGACGGCGGCGCCGAGAAAAGGTTTACCTTAAATTGGGGATTGCCCGGCATCCCGTTTCCTGTTATAATACCTTAAATTTCCCCAAAGGAGAACCTAAAATGCTCAAACAGATCAGGGAGAACGCAAGAATACCGCTTTATATACTGATAGTCGCCTTCATCGGCCTGTATGCCGTCAGCAGCCACGAGACGAGCCCGTCGGCGGGGAAGGTCTTCGGGAAGAAAGTGCAGTTCAGCGAATTCCAGAAATCGTATATCGCCGCGAGGACGCAGATGATAATGAGGTACGGCGAACTTCCGCGCGACCCGCAGGTCGAGACCGCGCTTGAGGAGCAGGCGTGGGACAGGATAATACTGCTCGCGCAGGCGAAAAAAGAGCACATAAAGGTCGATGACAAGGAGATAGTCGCTTTCGTCAAGAAGATAGACGCGTTCAATGACAAGGACGGCTGGTTCAGCAAGAAACTGTACGAGGAGATACTCCGCTATAACTTCGGCCTCACGCCTACCGAGTTCGAGACGATGGTAAGGGAAAACCTCACGATAGAAAAACTCATAGACAACCATACTAAGACGGCCGCGGTCACCGACGAGGAGGCCCTGAAACAGTATAAGTACCTCAATGAAAAGGTAAAGGCCGATTACATACTCGCGAAGGCCTCCGATTACCTGCCGCAGGTGTCGGCTTCCGATGAGGAGACGAAAACTTATTTTGAGAAAAATAGGGAAGTTTTTAAGATACCCGAGCAGGTCAATGTCGAATATATCGTGAAACCGTTCGCGGACGACAAGGAAGAATCAAAGGAAAAGGCCAGGAAAGAAGCGCTCGAGATCTCGTACGAGCTCGCCGCAAACAAGGACTTCGAGGCCGCCGCGAAGAAGTTCTCTTTAAGCATCAAGGAGACGGGGCTCTTCGACGAGAAGGCCTCCATTCCCCTGATAGGCTACGACCTGAAATTCGCCGGGGCCGCGTTCGCGCTCGAGGAAGGAGCCATAGGCAACCCGATCGAGACGAAGAGCGGGATATATTTCATGAAACTCAAGCAGAGAGTGCCGGAACGCGACGCTTCCTATGAAGAGTCCGCGGACAAGGCGCGGGCGGCCCTGAAGTCCGAAAAGGCCGGAGCGATCGCGAAGGCCAAAGCCGAAGAAGCGCTCGCGGAGATACAGAAGGGCATCGCGAAATTCGAGGATGTCGCGAAGAAACTCTCCCTGCACGAGAAGAAGACGAATCCTTTCACTCCCGGCCAGTATATCGAAGGCATCGGCATATCGCCGGATTTCGCCGACGCCGCGCTCTCGGTAAAGCCGGGCGAGGTCGTCGGGAAGGTCGTGAAGGTCAATAACGGCTATACGGTAATAAGGCTGGATTCGATAGCGCCCATAGACGAGAAGAAATACGAGGCGGACAAGGAGAAGTTCAAGGAATTGCTCGTAGCGCAGAAACAGTTCTACGCGTCCATAACCTGGTATAACGAACTGGAAAAGAAAGCAAACCTGCAGTCCAACCTGGATTCATTGCGCGGAAAGAGGAATTAGCCGACCTTCTCGCCCATAATATTCAACGGCTGGAGGAACTCGATCTCGAGGATCTTCCAGCCGTTCTTTTCTTTCCTGAGCTTCAGCCGGAACTTGTCCTTCTCCCCCTCGAGCCCTTCCGTGATCGAATCGGACCTGCCGTCCTTGGTCTTGCCTATGATAAGCGCGGTGACCTCCGCCTCGGCGGCATCCTTCCCTTCGTTCAGTGTTATGTCCGCCCTTTCTATATTTATGAAGATGTCCTTATAATACGCGAGGAACGATTTCGCGCCGTAAACGACGGTCACCCTGTCGTTGCCGTACTTATCCTTATAGTCCGCGGAGACCATATCCGAGAGGCCGATGATATCCCTCTTCTCGAGGCGGGACTTGCCCTGCATTATGACCTTGCGGACCTTCGCTTCCTCGCCGCCGAAGATATCGCGGGCGAGATTGAACCCGAAATACGCCACCGACGAGATGACGACGGCCCAGGCGTATATCTTGAGCCATGACCGGCCCCTGAGGCGGTCAGTAGAGCTTCTTGTCCGGCAGTTCATTGAACCTCCTGAAGAGTTCGAGACATTCGCCGCGCATGAAGCCCCGGACTATCCTTACCCTGCTCTTGCCAAGGGCCTTCAACCGGCTGTCGGTTATCATAAGTTCGTTGAAACCTATCTTCTTCGCGTCTTTCGTATCCGTCCCGAAGATGACCTTCCCTATGCGCGCCCAGTGTATCGCGGAAAAGCACATCGGGCACGGTTCCGTCGTCGAGTATATCTCGCAGCCGGACAGGTCGAACGTCTTGAGCTTGCGGGAAGCGGCACGTATCGCGTTCACCTCTGCGTGGCACGACGCATCATCCCTGAGCACCGTGTTGCGCGCGACCGCGAGGACCCTGCCATCCTTGACTATGCAAGCGCCGAACGGCCCGCCGTCGCGGCCTTTGGCCCTCTTGAGGTTCTTGCCTGCCTCCGATATGGCAAGTATCATGTATTCCCTTTTCATCTGTTCTCCAGCTCCCTTATCGCGTCCGACGCGATCCAGCGCGCGGGTTTTGAGTCGATGCCGTATATCCCTTTCGCCGTCCTCAGCGCGGCTTTTTTCAATCTCGCGTTGCGTTTTCCGATCTGGCGCAGCGCCCAGTTGACGGCTTTCTTCACATAATTGCGTTCGTCCCTGCATTCCCTTTTTATGACCGGGAGGTATTTCAGGAATGCTGTGTCTTTCGATCTTTTATCGTGTACGGCAAGGGCGGCCATCAGCGCGAATCCCGCGCGTTTGACGTACTCTTCTTTCCGCCTGCTCCATTCGAACGTCTTCTTATGCGCGTAAGCGGTGTATGAAAAGAGGTTCGAGCATACCTGGTCGCAGGTGTCCCACGAATCGAAGCCCTCGGCCCAGAGGTCCATCTGGCGCGGGGTAACGAGGGCGGGGTCGTCTATCATGCCCGCAAGTATACGGGCTTCATGTATGCCTGACGACCATAATACCTGGGCGACGGCATGGTCCCTGCCCGTCTCTTTGGCTATCTTCCTTAATACGGGTATAGGGACACCGAGGGCATTGCGGGGGTTTATGCCGAAACGCACCATTCCTTCGACGTTCTTGGGGTTTGAGAGCGACTTGAGCTTTTCCAGGATATCCCTGGCGCGACAGCGCGGCATATGCTTATTTTTTCAGGGATATGCCTACGAGCTTCGCCGAGACACCCGCTATCGCGTTAAGCTTCCTCGCGAGCCCGGCCGCCTCTTTGCTGTCGCCGACGAGCTCGAGTATTATGAGGCCGGTGTCGGAACAACTCCCGGCTACGCCGTCATGTATGCCGAGGCGCGTCTTGACGATACAGCCGTACTTCGTGAGCACCTTCTGGAGCTGCAACGCCGACCTGCTCCTCGTGCGCAATAGCACTATAAGTATGGATTTCTTCATCGTATGCCTCCTAAAATCCCGATGGGTTCTGCTTGCCCTTCTCTTCTGCTTGTATCTTGTAGAGATAGGCGTCCGCCTCCTCGATGCTCTCGAACACCTTCATGCTCGGCAGCGCCTTGACGATCTCGAAGACCTTCTTGACCTGCGGCTGGATGTTCGTCATCATGAACGTCCCGTTCGACTTGTCGAGCGTCCTCTGTATCTTGAATATCGTGTTGAGCCCCATGCTGCTGACGTATTCAACGCCGTCCATGTCGAATATAACTACCCTGGCCCCGGAATTCAGGACCGGCGATATCCTGTCGTCGAGCTCTTTGTACGTGTCCGAATCGATCGAGCCGCTAAGCGTGAATACGAATACGTCACCGGGTTTCTTCTCCGAATTGACCTTAAGCGACATCTCTTCCTCCTGTAATTTCAGTCACCGAAACATGTGCCCAAAGCGCGGGCGGCTTCCACAAGATAATGGCCCTGCGGAACGAGGCGTTTGCCGTTTGCCACGTCGCGCAGGGACACCTTCGTAAAATCGCCGTGCCTTATGCCTACCATACTCCCGAACGCGCCTTCATCTATAAGGTCCACGGCCTTCGAACCAAGCTGTGTAGCGAGCACGCGGTCGAACGGCGTCGGGGAGCCGCCCCTCTGCAGGTGGCCCATGACCACCGTGCGCGTCTCGATGCAGGTCATCTTCTCTATCTGGGCGCCGAGGACGAAACCTATGCCGCCGAGGCGCACGGCCTCGGTGCTCTCCTTTACGACCCTCTGCACGACGACATCGCCGCCCTTCGGCTTCGCGCCCTCCGCGACGACCACGATGCTGAACCTCTTGCCCTTGCCGTGCCTTTCCTTTATCTTCCTGACTATGACATTGATATCATAAGGTATCTCGGGGATCAGTATTATGTCGCCTCCGCCGGCGACACCGGCGTGCAGGGCTATCCATCCGGCGGTGCGGCCCATGACCTCGACTATCATCACGCGATGGTGAGATTGGGCCGTCGTATGGACGCGGTCGATGCCTTCCGTGGCTATCGTGACCGCGGTATCGAAACCGAACGTTATGTCGGTGCCTACTATATCGTTATCTATCGTCTTAGGTACGCCGACCACGGGGATGCCGTCCTCGTTGAGCCGGTACGCGGTCGAGAGGGTCCCGTCTCCGCCTATCGCGACGAGAGCGTCGGCTTTCAGTTTCCTGAAATTACCGACCGCCCGCTTATGGTAATCCTTGAAGGTAAGCTTGCAGCCCTTCCCCTCCACTGCATAACGGTAGGGGTTGGCTATATTGGACGTGCCGAGTATCGTTCCGCCCATTGTCAGTATGCCCGATACGTCGGAGTTCTGGAGCTTCTTTATCCTGTTCTTCACGAGGCCCTCGTAGCCGTCCTCGATGCCGATGACTTCGCCGCCTTCGCCCATCGCCTTCTTCGCGACCGCGCGGATCACCGCGTTAAGGCCGGGGCAGTCGCCGCCTCCGGTAAGTATCGCTATCCTTCTTTTTTTCATGTCTTCTCCGGGATGATAAAAATAGTCTATAAGTAAACCGCGAGTTAGTCAATCTCTTTTATGACCGCGAGCATCTCTTTTTTTGTCGAGGCGAAGCATGCTTTCACGCGCAGCTGACGGACGTTATCGAGGCCCCTCGTATACCATGCAAAGAATTTCCTGAACGAAGGAACGGCCCTCTTCGCTCCGAAGCATCTTATCGAAGCGTTCAGGTGGGCGGCCATCGTCTTTATCACTTCTTTCTTCGCAGGCCTCGGCGGGCAGGCGCCGCGGGCCAGGTATTGTTCTATCTCCGCGAAGATCCACGGGTTCCCGAGCCCGCCGCGCGCGATAAGTATGCCGTCGCAGCCGGTCTCGTCGAACATCTTCTTCGCCTGCGGCCCCGACAGGACATCGCCGCTTCCGATGACCGGGACCCTTACGGCGTCCTTCACTTCCTTTATTATCCCGTAATCGACGGTGCCGCTGTAGAGCTGGTTGCGCGTCCTGCCGTGGATGAATATCGCCGCAACGCCGGCGTCTTCAGCGCAGAGAGCGGCGTCGCGCGCGTTTACCGTGTTCCTGTCCCATCCGGCGCGCAGCTTTACCGTGACGGGCCACTTCGACTCCCTCACGAATATCTTCAGGATGCGCTTGAGCTTCTTCAGGTCTTTCAACAGGGCCGCTCCCTCCCCTTTCGCGACGACCTTCCGTTCGGGGCACGCGGCGTTGAAATCCAGCACGTCGAACCTGAACTTGTGCAGTTTTTCTATGGCACGGTTGATGTATTCGGGCTCGTTGCCGACGAGCTGGACTCCGAGCGGCCTGTCGCCCTTCGCCGAGCCGAGAAGCTCTAACGCCTTGACGTTGTTGTAGCTCAGCGAGCGCGCGTTTACCATCTCGGTGAACGCGAACTCCGCGCCGAACTTGCGGTTGAGCATGCGGTACGGCAGGTCGCTTATCCCCGCCATCGGGGCAAGTACCAGTTTAGGTAAGCTTAATGTATGTTTTCGGGGCAAAATTTTCCTCGAACTTCCAGACGCACGCGACACATTCGGTCACACGGAAGACCGCAAGGATGTCAAGCCCGAGCTCCTCTATCCACGGCTTCAGGAAAGGCCTGTTGGCGACTATCTCGCGTTTCAGGTCGTCGTCGTATATTATGGACACCTTGCCCGCCACCCTTACCTGCGTGTTCGTATCGCGGTCGAAGAAACACGCCTCGACGAGCGGGTTGTCGCGGACCTGCTTGAAGAGGTCCTTCGTGCTGCCGGTATGGAATACTATGCCGTTCTCGTCGGCGCGGTACGCCATCATTCCGCGCACGCGCGGCTGGCCCCCGTCATCAAGGGTCGCGAGATGGCACCTTAAATTTGCGTTGATAATCTTGAATATCTCTTCCTTGGTCATTTTTCTTTCCTCGTCGATATCGACTCGATCTCCTCTGCCGTGAGCGCGCGGTTATATACCCGCACGTCGCCTATCCATCCTTTCCAGAACCGGTCCGGGGAGGACGAATAACCGTTCCCTATCGCGACGTTTCTGAGGTTAAGCGACCGCTCTTTCCAGTATCCGGCATTGTTGCCTATATTGGGATGGACCGATGTATCCGGGTCCGGATGGTTTGCAATAAATATCCGCTTCCCGTCAAGATACCCGTAGCCGGCCTTATCATCCCAGGCGTAGGCCACATGGTACCATCTCATCTGTTTCAGCGAAGAAGTGAAAAACCCGGTGCCGAGGCCCAGCGCTCCCACGACGAACTTCTCGTCCGAATACTCCTCGAACCTTATGCAATCGTCCCAGGCCGCATAGTTCGTGCTGAACGGGTTGCGGTAGTTCCTGACCTCTTCGGCTTTCATCCAGAACGATATGGTCCCGGAAGGAATATACCCGAGATCTCCGGCAAGTATATAACTGTCAACGCCGTTAAAGTAATATACTTTTCCCATCTCGGGATCGTTCGCCGGCGTCGCCCCGAAGATAGTGCCGCTATGGCCGTTCCCGCTTTCGTCGGGTATCTTGCCGTCGCGGCTGACACCGCCGAAAGAATAACGAAGCGCCAGTTCTTTCGCGGGGAGTTGCGCCTGCGGCTTCGCCTGCGGCTTCGCCTGCGGCTTCGCCTGCGGCTTCGCCTGCGGCTTCGCCTGCGGCTTCGCCGCAGAATACACGCCGGAGGCATCATTTATCGCGTCGATATCGTATTGCCTTCCGGTAACAGGGGCCTTCTCCGGCAGGATAGCGCATCCGGCGCAGGAAAAAAACAGCGCCAGCATTACCGCAAATATCCTTATGTTCATTTTTCCAGTGTTTTCTCGAGCTCAGCGTTGAGGCGGTCGTTCGCGTTGAGCACCTTGTCGACGCCTCTGCGCACAGCGGGGCTGTTCTGCCCGACGGCGCCGAGCGCCTCGATATTGACCGTCTCCATGCGGCCCTGCACTCCCTTATCCACGGCGGACTGCTGTTCATCGACCCATGAACCCGCTTTATCGCAACCCGACAAGATCATCACGGTTATCACGGCCGCCAGGACGATCAACTTTTTCATGCGCGCCTCCGCTTAAAGGTACCTTACCACGTATTCGAGCGATTTCTTCTTCGGTCCTTCGCGGGCCTCGAGCGGATACCCTACCGGGATGACCGCCATGAACTCCCCCTTGGCTTCGCCGAAGAACTCGAGCACCCGGTCTTTTATAAGGAAGAGCACCCCGAGCCAAACGCTTCCGAGCCCGACGGATGTCGCCGCTATCAGCAGGTTCTCGACCGCCGCGGCAGAACTCTGTATCTCCATCGTCCGGAAGAAATCCGCCGCCTTGTCTTTCTCTATGCTGAAGAGTTCCGTTCCGTGCGTTATCAGCGTGCCCGTATTCATGACCGCTATGACCACAGGAGCGCTAATTATGCTTCGCGCGGCCATGCGCAGTATCGACGAGGAGGGTTTCGGGAAATTTGCCGACTGCTCCGTCACGAGTTCGGCGAGTTCCCTTTTCCTGTCGCCTTTTATGACGATGAATTTCCAGGACTGCTGGTTATGCGCGGAGGGCGCCCTGTTGGCGGCGTCGAGGACGGTCCTGATAAGCTCGTCGCCGACCGGCTCGTCCCGGAACTGCCGGATGCTGTGACGGCGATATATCACGTTAAGGGTATCGTTATCGGTTACCACTTGATCTTTTCCCACTCGGTTATTTTTTTAAACCCGGGGTCGCCTTTCCTGTACCGGATGAACGCCTTGATCATCTCGCTCGGCTTGATGTCCTTCTTTACCGCGCGGTAGTGGTGTTCGGTATCCTCTTCCTGGTATTCCAGGTCATAACCGCCGTTTGCGTTCGTGCAGACCTGGATGTAGTCCATCTCCGACCTGGACAGGATGACAAAATAAAATATTTGTTTCGTGGAAAGCGTGTTTATTGCGTCCGTTATATCCTTGTTCGAGGGGTCCTGGATATTCCTGCTGTCGTTGATGTTCAATTCGTACGGTCCGTCGCCGTAGTCCCGGGCGCAAGCCCCGGGAGCGCACAGGGAAAGGACGGATAACGCCAATACAATACAGGTTATTTTCATTTTGTTTTGCCTCCGCGATGTATATCATTATATGCCTTGGGCACGGCATTTCAAGAACAAAAACACGGAGGCCCTACAGGGACGGCAAGCGGGTAGAACCCATGAGGAATTTGTCGATCGAGTGGGCGGCGCGGCGGCCTTCTGAGATGGCCCATACGATCAGGGACTGCCCCCTGCGCATGTCACCTGCGGCGAAGACGTCCTTGACCGAGGTAAGGTAATGCTCGTCGGCCTTGACGTTGCCCCGCGGGTCGAGCTCGACCCCGAGCTGCGATATCAGGCCCTTCTCGGGATAGATGAACCCGAGGGCCAGGATGACCATATCGGCCTCTATTTCGAACGCTGTACCCGGGATATCCTTGATGAGCATGCGGCCCTTGTCGTCCTTGCCGATATCGACCTTCACGCAAGAAAGCCCCTTGACGCATCCGTCCCTGCCCTTGAACTCCTTGGTCGAGACGGCCCATCTCCTCTCCCCTCCCTCGTGGTGGCTCGACGAGGTCTTCAACAACATGGGGTATCGCGGCCACGGGCAGTCCTTCGTGCGGCACTCGGGCGGCTGCGGAAGAAGTTCTATCTGGACTACGCACGCGGCGCCCTGCCTGTGCGAAGTGCCGACGCAATCCGAACCCGTATCGCCGCCTCCGATCACTACGACCTTCTTGCCTTTCGCGTCAATCGTCCTGGCCGGCGGTATCTTTTGGCCGGCTGCTCTCCTGTTCGATTGTATCAGGTAATCCATCGCGAAATATACGCCCTTGAGCTCGCGTCCGGGGATATTGAGGTCCCTCGGGAAACGGCTTCCCGATGTCAGGCAGACCGCGTCGAAATCCTTTTTCAGCCCGGACACCTTATAATCCGCCCCGACATCCGTAGAGGTCCTGAACTCTATGCCCTCTTTCTTGAATATCTTTATCCTGCGGTCGATGACGGATTTTTCGAGCTTGAAATCGGGTATGCCGTAGCGCAGTATCCCGCCCGGCTTGTCGTCCTTCTCGAACACGGTGACCTTGTGGCCAGCCTTGTTGAGCTGGTCTGCGCAGGCAAGCCCCGCGGGCCCCGATCCTATCACGGCGACTTTCTTCCCGGTGCGTCTCTTCGGAGGCTCGGGTTTTATCCATCCTTCCCTGAACGCATGCTCGATTATCGCGAGCTCGTTCTCGCGTATAGTAATCGGGTCGTCGTTTATGCCAAGGACACAGGAGAATTCGCAAAGCGCCGGGCAGAGCCGCCCGGTTATCTCCGGGAGGTTGTTCGTCGCATGCAGAGATTCGACGGCCTTCTTCCATTGTCCCCTGAACATGAGGTCATTCCATTCTGGTATATAGTTTCCGATGGGGCATCCCCAATGGCAGAACGGTACACCGCAGTCCATGCAGCGCGATCCCTGCTCCTGCGACTTGTCGTCGGGGCGCAACACGGCGACCTCTTTGTAATCCTTGACGCGCTCGCATACGGCGCGGTAAGCCGCGGTCTCGCGTTTTATCTTGAGGAACCTCTTCGTATCAGCCATCGCTCACCTCTTCGAACAGCACGTCCTTCCTCATCGTCCTGCCTTCCAGCGCGCGCTTGTATTCTACCGGCATTACTTTCACTATATGCTTCAGCGCGTTGCCGATGTCATCGAGCACCTCTTTGGCCTTCGCGCTCTGGGTATACTTGTGGTGGTTCGAGAGCAGTCGCTCAATGGCCGCCTTATCCTCGCCGGTCAACGGCTCGAACGCGACCATCCCCATATTGCACCTCGATTTGAAATTGCGGTCCTCGTCGTAGACATACGCGATGCCTCCGGACATGCCGGCCGCGAAATTGCGCCCGGTCTTCCCGAGGATGACGACGCGGCCCCCGGTCATGTACTCGCAACCGTGGTCGCCGACGCCTTCGACGACCGCGCAGGCGCCCGAGTTGCGGATGCAGAACCTTTCGCCGGCAACGCCGCGTATATACGCTTCGCCAGACGTGGCGCCGTAAAAAGTAGTATTGCCTATTATGATGTTCTCGGACGGCTCGAATCCCGCCTGTTTCGGCGGATAGATGACCACCTTTCCGCCCGACAACCCTTTTCCGACATAATCGTTCGCCTGGCCCTCGACTTCCAGCGTTACGCCTTTCGCGAGGAACGCGCCGAAACTCTGCCCGGCGGTCCCGTTAAATTTATAATGCACGGTCCCGTCGGGCAATCCTTCATCGCCGTAACGGCGGGATATCTCGCCGCTCAACATCGCGCCCACGGTCCTGTCGGTATTGCTGATCCCGAAGGATGCCTTGACGCGTTCCTTGCCTTCGAGCGCAGGTTTCGCGGCCTCGATGAGCTTTAAGTCAAGTATTCTGCCGATACCGTGGTCCTGCCTTATCGAGCAGCGCGTCTTTACGTACGCGGGGACTTCCGGTTTGTATAATACCTTCGAAAGGTCGACCTTCCTCGCCTTCCAGTTCAGGATATCCGTATTCATATCGAGCAGTTCGGTGCGGCCAACCAATTCATCGAGCTTGCGCGCGCCGAGCTGTGCCATTATGGCCCTCGTCTCCTCGGCGACGAAACGGAAATACGCTTCGAGGTGTTCCGTCTTCCCGGCGAAACGCTTTCCGAGCTCCTCGTCCTGCGTGGCCACGCCTACCGAGCAGTTGTTCAGGTGGCAGTGCCTTAGCATTACGCAGCCCATCACGATGAGCGCCGCGGTCGCGAAACCGAACTCTTCCGCCCCGAGTAGCGCGGCGATGACTACATCCCGCCCTGTCCTGAGCTGCCCGTCGGCCTGCAGGCGCACGCGGCTCCTGAGGTCGTTAAGGACGAGCGTCTGGTGCGTCTCGGACAGCCCGAGCTCCCACGGAACGCCAGCGTGCTTTATCGAACTCAGCGGCGAGGCGCCTGTGCCACCGTCCCCGCCGGATATCAGTATCATGTCGGCATGGCCCTTTGCGACACCGGCCGCGATGGTCCCGACGCCGATCTCCGAGACAAGCTTGACGCTGATGCGCGCGCGGGGGTTCGCGTTCTTGAGGTCGAATATCAATTGCGCGAGGTCTTCGATGGAATATATATCGTGGTGCGGCGGAGG
This sequence comes from Candidatus Omnitrophota bacterium, assembly GCA_022709465.1. The sequence goes on from JAKLIT010000010.1 coordinate 13,036, forward strand.
CGATATCAGCGTGACGCCGGGCGTAGAATGGCGCACTTTCGCTATCGTCTCGCTGACCTTATGTCCCGGCAGCTGACCGCCCTCTCCCGGCTTCGCGCCCTGCGCGATCTTTATCTGCAGTTCATCCGCGTTCGTAAGGTAATTTATCGTGACGCCGAACCTGCCGGAAGCAACCTGCTTTGTCGCGGAGCGGATGCTTCCGCCGCCAGGCAGCGGCTTGTAGCGAGCGGGGTCTTCGCCGCCCTCGCCTGAATTCGACTTCCCGCCTATGCGGTTCATGGTCAGCGCCATCGTCTCGTGCGCGCCCCTGCTTATGGACCCGAAACTCATAGCGCCCGTCACGAAACGCTTCAGTATCTCCGACGCGGGCTCGACCTCGTCGAGCGGGACCGGGCGCGTTGCGGACGACGGGGTGAATTTCATCATTCCGCGCAGGGTCGTCAGGCGCCCTTCCTGGTTATTTATCAGTTCCGAAAACCTCTTATAAGCGGCGGCATCGTTATTGCGCGCCGCGTCCTGCAGTGCCGCTATCGATTCCGGGTTCCAGAGGTGCGATTCCCCGTCGCGCCTCCACTGGTAGAGCCCGCCGTTCGGCAGCGCAGCCTGCGAAGCTGTTATGCCGTTGAACGCGAGCGCGTGCCTCTTTATGACCTCCTGCGCTATCTCGTCGAGGCCTACGCCCTCGATGCGCGAGACGGTTCCGCTGAAGCACCTGTCCACAAGCTGTTTGTCGAGGCCGACCGCTTCGAATATCTGCGCGCCGCGGTAGCTCTGCAGCGTTGATATGCCCATCTTGGACAGTATCTTCAGCAGGCCGTGGTTTACGGCATCTATATAATTCTTGCGCGCGGTGCTCGAGGCGAGTTCGGGGTCGGGGAACGCGATAATGAGGTCCTTGTCCCTTATCATCCGCTCTATCGTCTCATATGCGAGGTAAGGGTTTATGCAGTCCGCGCCGTATCCGAAGAGCAGCGCGAAATGCGCGACCTCGCGCGGCTCGCCGCTTTCGATGATTATGCTGGCCCTGGTGCGCGCCTGCGCGCGGATCAGGTGGTGGTGCACGGCCCCGCACGCGAGAAGCGCGGGAAGCGCGGCATGCTTCTCGTCGATGCCCCTGTCGCTCAATATTATGAAAGTATATCCGGCCTTTATCGCGGCGGACGCCTCGCGGCATATCCTGTCGAGCGCTTTTTTGAAGGCGGCCTTCCCCCCGGACGCGTCGAAGAGCGTAGTTATCGTCTTGGTCTTGAAGGTCCTGTTGCGTATGCCGCGTATCTTCTCGAGATCTATGTTTGTAAGTATCGGGTTATTGACCTTCAGCCGGTGGCAATGGTCAGGCGTCTCCTCAAGCAGGTTCTTCTCGCGGCCGAGGTAAGTGTTGAGCGTCATGACCAGTTCCTCGCGGATGGGGTCTATCGGCGGGTTCGTGACCTGCGCGAAGAGCTGCTTGAAGTAATCGTAAAGCATCCTCGGGCGGGTCGACAGGACCGCTAGCGGCGTATCGTCGCCCATAGAGCCGGTCGGCTCGTTGCCGTCGCCGGCCATCGGTTTTATAATCCTGCGCAGGTCCTCTTTCGAATATCCGAATGCTTTCTGCGCCGCGGCAAGGTCCTTCTCATGCCAAACCTTATAAGTATGCGGGAAAGGCAGGTCGGACAATTTCTCCATATTCTCCTCGAGCCACCTGCCGTACGGCTGCGAGGACGCCATGCCCGCCTTGATCTCGCTGTCCTCTATTATCCTTCCGGCAACGGTATCTATAAGGAACATCTTGCCCGGCTGGAGACGGCCGTTGACGGCTATCTCTTCCGCGGGGATATCGAGCACGCCGGCCTCCGATGCCATCACGACATGGCCGGCTTTTGTGATTACGTAACGGGCCGGCCTCAGGCCGTTGCGGTCGAGTATCGCGCCGACGAGCTTGCCGTCGGTGAAAGCGATCGCCGCGGGGCCGTCCCAGGGCTCCATCAGGCACGCGTGGTATTCGTAAAAATGCTTCCTCTCCTCGTCGATCTGGTTGTTGCCCTGCCACGCCTCGGGGATCAGCATCATCATGACATGCGGCAGCGGCCTTCCGCTCAATACGAGCATCTCGAGCGTATTGTCGATCATCGCGGAATCGCTCCCGCCGGGGACGATGACCGGCAGGATCTTTTTCATGTCGGCGCCGAAAGCGCCGCTCTTGAACAGCCCCTGCCTAGCGGCCATCCAGTTTATGTTCCCGCGCAATGTGTTGATCTCGCCGTTATGCGCCATGAAACGGAACGGCTGGGAAAGGTCCCAGGTAGGAAAGGTGTTAGTGCTGTAGCGCGCGTGTATCAGCGCGAAGGCGCTCGTGACGCTTTCGTCGTTCAGGTCGGGGAAATACCCTTTAAGCTGCGTCGACTTCAGCAAGCCCTTATAACATATCGTCCGGCTCGAGAGGCCCGTGATATAGCAGCCTTTCTCGGCGCGCCTCCTGACGACATAAAGCTTCCTCTCGAAAGCCAGCCCCGCCGGGACGCTTCCTGGCCTGCCGATAAATACCTGCCTGATGAACGGCTCCGTGTCGCGCGCAGTCTTCCCTATTATGGAATCGTCGACCGGCACGTCGCGCCATCCGAGCAGCGACAGCCCCTCGTCCTCTGCGATCTTTTTGAACGCGTCCTCGCAGGCCTTCCTCTTCTTCCCGTCGACCGGTAGGAATACGATGCCCGCGCCGTAATCGCCCTCGGCCGGAAGGTCAATTCCGTCCTTCGGGCATTCCTTCGCGAAGAACGCGTGGGGCATCTGGATCAACACGCCCGCGCCGTCGCCCGTATCGGGATCGGCGCCGGTCGCTCCGCGGTGCATAAGATGCTCAAGAGCGAGGATACCCTTAAGGACAATATCGTGCGACTTCCGCCCTTTTATATCGCAGACGAACCCGACGCCGCAGCTGTCGTGCTCGAACCGCGGGTCGTACAACCCCTGCCTCTCGGGCAGATGCCCGGGATATGTCCTGCCTGTGCCTTTTTTTCCCATATGTTTAGCCAATTGATAAAAAAAGGCGCCTTCTACATTATATAGAAGACGCCTTCGTCTTGTCCTAATCCATTTTAGGCAGTTAAATTATATCATAAACACTGCCCTTGTCAATACACCATCACTGTTGTCAGGATGAGACCCTGGCGATTATTTTCTTGGCCGTATAATAGAACCCTATCTTAGGGTCCTTGAGCACCGGCGGGACGAACCCGAACTCTTTTACCGGATGGAAACCGGGCCCTTCGACCATGATAGCGACGGTATTGTCGTCGCGCAGGAACGACTCGGGTATGTAGAAATCGTTCTGCGGGCCGACCGATTCGTACTTTCCGAGCGCCTTGCCGTTAAGGTAGATCATACACCTCTCGAACGCGTGATCAATCGTCAGCTTCAGCGCGCATACGCCGCCCTTTCGCGGAAGGAACCTGAACTTCCTCCTGTACCATACGAGCTCTCCCATCTCTTCCGGGAAGACATACTTCCTCGCGGCATGGGACTTCTTCCAGTGCGCCTCGTTGCAGTCCGGCTCGTGGTATCCCTTGATAAGCCCGCCGGCCTTCTCGCGCACGAGCATGCTTGTCAGCGCCATGCCAAAACCCTTGCCCGAGGCCTTCCCCGATATCTTCACGGGTTTCAGTATCCCGCTGTATTTCTTTATTGCGCCCTCATGCGGATGGGCTTTCGTATGGTAGGCATTCTCGTACCTGACCGCGAGCAGGTTAGGGCCTTTTTTAACGAAGGCCGTGATGTCTATCTCGCGGCACTCGATCCCGCGCCAGGCGAACCTGCCGTTCACATAGACGTAGAACCTGTCCATGTCGTTCGCCTCGATCTTTATTTTGCATTCGGAAGGCCTGGCCCTGAGGACGAACTTCTGCCTGTACCATACGAAACCGTGCTCTAGCAACCCTGCCTGTTCGAGCGAACCCGGTAGCCTTACCGCCTTCCAGGAGGAATCGTCAAAACCCTCCTCCTTCTCCTCGACGTCGGAGATGAACCGCGGCGCGTCGAGCCATGTTATCTTCGGAAGCTCCTCGACCGCGCAATCGTAGTCGAACGATACCGATCCCGTCGCCTTATCGCATTTGAACGCGACCTGCTCGCCGTTTATCGCGACCGACTTCGGCACGAAGCCGCAGAATATCCTCGTGCGCTGGTTGCAGCCGTTCTTAACCTGCGCGTTAATGTCGATAGACCTGCCGTCCGCGAGGAAGTCCTCGATATAATAGTAGTCGCTTATGGCGACCGCGCCATCCTTGTCCCAGGCCTTCGCGGCGGCCCTGTCGTCCAAGAAGACGAGGAATACCCCGCCTATCCTGACGATACGGGTCCCGTCGTTCTCGTTCTCTATAAGGAAGCTGCCGCCCGCTTTGCTTATCTCGAACTTGCCTTCGATTATCTCCGGCTTCGCCTTTCCGCACTTTACGAGCGTCTCGCCGTCGACCTCTGGCCTGCCGGAAAGGAAGACGAATTCACGCCCGCCTATCTTCTTCTTCAGCAGGAGTTCGCATGTCGAGTAGCGGATCATCACATCGTCGCCGACCGTGATATCCACCGGGAAGAGGAATGAGGACCTCGGTGAGAGTTTCAGGTCCTGCGTTGACGGGAGGACCATCTCTTTCTTCTCGGCCGGCGAGTAATATGCGACGCGCGTCTTATGCGTGTCCTCCGTCAGGTTGCGCACCATCAGGAAGCCGCCCTTCCTGCCGTATCTCTCGACGGCCTTGATGTTCTCGAAGGTCCCCGAGAAGTCGGGCCTGGCCTTTTTGCCGTCGACGAGCGCCACGGTCTCGCCGCCCTTCGTGAACCTCGCGGCTCCTTCATTCTTTTCCGAATCGAAGAGCTCATCCTCGAACGAATCGAGGAATTGCGCCGTATTGCGCGCCATATGGTATTTCGTCGGCGAGACCTCGCCCCATTCCCTTACCGGCGAATGGCCGAAGTCGTAGGTCGTGCATGTGCCTATCCCGCCGTAATCTCCCTTGCAGTTCCAGTACGGGAACGTCGTGCCCCCGACGAACAGGAAATGGTTCATTACCGACGCGCCCTCGACGATGACCGTGCGAAGGATCGCGCGCGTGACCTCCGGCTCGATCTGATACAACGGTTTTCCGAACTGCGCGAACCAGCCGGTCTCGAGCTCCATTATCATCAGCGGCTTGCCGGGCTGCTGGGCGACCGACTCGTTTATGACCCTGTCGAAATCGTCGAACTCCCAAAGCCATATCCACGGGATGTTCGGGTAATAGGTCCGCGCGTCGATTATCTCGCTCTTCCTGAGGAAGCTCCCTTCGACAGTGAACGTCGGCACGTCGATGCCTTCCTTCTTCGCCATCTCGAGCAGCTTCAAATGGTACGCGAGCGCGCCTTCCTTATACCTCTTTATGCCCGTGAACGCTATGAGGTGGTCGTACTCGTTCTCTATCTGGAACAGCACTATGTTGCCGCCCTTCGTTATCAGGTGCGGCCTCAATATGCCCGCAATCTCCTTGTAATACCTGCCGATAAGCCTCATGTATTCGGGGTCCTTCTCGCGCAGGTTTATATCCTTCCCGAGAAGCCAGTCCGGGAACCCGCCGAAATCCCATTCGGCACAGATATAGGGGCCCGGCTTTATGACGAGATAGAACCCGTACTTCTGGGTCAGCGTGATGAACTTCTCCAGGTCCCTGTCGCCGTCCCAACGAAACTCGCCCTCCCTCATCTCATGGAAATTCCACGGTATATATGTCACGACGAGGTTGAGCCCCGCCGATTTCATCTTCTGCAGCCGGTCTTCCCAGAGTTCGTGCGGGACGCGGAAATAATGGAACTCCCCGCCGTAGAGCATGACCCTCCTGCCGCCGATCAGCATGCTCTTCCTGTCGAACG
>JAKLIT010000100.1 GCA_022709465.1 Candidatus Omnitrophota bacterium
CCGCAAGGTTCCTGATATCCGATTTGATGACCGAGGCCTTTGAACCGGGAGTATACGACCATCCTATAGGGGCTTCTTTGATGCTTATGCCCGCCCTGCGCGCCTCATACAGGACTTCCACATCAATAAGCGATCCGCCCGACCTGCATGACGGCATTATCTCCCTGAGCCGTGCGGTCCTGAAAACCTTGAGGCCGCAGAACGGGTCCCTTACGGGAATGCCGGTGAAAAACCTTACGGCGAGCGACGCGAGCGTGCTGTTTATCCTTCTCGACAGGGGTGCGGGGGAGGCTGTCTTCGAGCCCGGCATCCTCCTTGAGCCGGCGACGATATCGTTATCCTGCGCGAGCTTCAGCAATTTCTCCGCTTCTTCCGGGCCCGCGGATCCGTCGATATCCGCGAAGGCCATTAGCGGGGCCGTCACGTGCTTAAGGGCTTCGGCGAGCGCGCGGCCCTTGCCCTTTTCCGGTATCGCGATATACCTGATGTTAGCGGAGTTGCGCGCGATATCGTCGAGGGCCTTTTCGGTCCCGTCGGTGCTTCCGTTGGAAATGACGAGTATCGAATACTCGTCACGCGCGAACCGTTCCCCGAAATACCTGTCGTACTTCTCTACAGTGCGGTATTTTTGCAGGCGCTCCGCTTCGTTGTGGGCCGGGAAGACGATCTCGAATTTAGGCGCCATCGCTCGTTATCCTTCCGCCTTCCATCACGATAGTGCGGCCGCATGCCCTCCTGATGCTTTCGATGTCGTTCGACACGAAGAATAACGTCTTGCCGGTATTTTCCAGCTCGGAGAGTTTCCTGAAACACTGTTCCTGGAAACCGGTATCGCCGACGGCGAGCACCTCGTCAATAAGCAGGATATCGCCGTCTATATGGACCGCAATGGAGAATGATACCCTCGATATCATGCCGTGGGAGAGCTTGAGTATCTGCACGTCGACCATATCCCGTACGCCGGCGAAATCCACGATATCGTCGAAGATCTTTTTCGCGCCGCTTTTCTTGATGCCGAATACGGCGGAGAGGAGGTATATGTTCTCCCTGACGCTCAGGTTGAAATTCAGCGCGCCCTCTACCCTTATGAGCGGCACGACCCTGCCGCTTACCGTGACCTTCCCGGAAGTCGGTTCCGTGATGCCGGCGATGAGCCGCATCAGCGTCGTCTTTCCGGAGCCGTTCGGCCCGGTGACGCCGACCGATTCACCGCGCTCGACGGAAAAAGAGACGCGATCCAGCGCGCGGAGGTAATCCCTCCTGCCGAAGAAATATTCGCTCTTATGGAACCTCTTGCTTACCTTCTCGAATTCTACGGCTTTCATGGCGCTATTATGTCCGCTATGTTCTTTTCGCTCGCCTTGAATATGTAATACCCGGCAACGAATACCGCCACGGATATTACGGCGGCTATGGTGATGGAGAACGGGTCCGGCGCCTGGTTGTGCAGCAGTGCCTTCCTGTAACCGTCGAGGATCCCGGCCATCGGGTTCAGGAAATAATACGGCAGCAGCGATTTGTCGACCATCCCGACCGGGTACCCGACGGGAGAAGCGAGCATCCAGACCTGGAGCAGTATAGGCATCGCGCTCTGTATGTCGCGGAAATAGACGTTCAGCACCGAGACGATAAGGCATGCGCCTATCGTGAGCATCATATGCGCCAGGAAGACGGGAATGACGTAAAGCGCGTTTATCCCCACCGGATAGCCGTAAAGCGCGAATACCGCCGCGAGCAGAGCGGAAGATACCACGAAATCGAATAGCGTAGCGAGAACGGAGCCGAGCGGTACGGTTATCTTCGGGAAGTTAATCCTCGTTATCAGGTTAAAATTGGAGTTCAGGCAGTTGACCGAGAAACTTACCGAGGACGAGAAGAATATCCACGGGACTATCGCCGTGAAAGCGAAGAGCGGGTACGGTGCGCCTTCCGACTGGACGCCCGCGACCTTCGAGAATACCACCGTGAAGACGGCCATCGTAAGCAGCGGGTTAATGACGGCCCATGCGGCCCTGAGGTACCTTTGCTTATACCTTTGCTTGAGGTTGACGAGGCCGAAGGCGATTATGAGCTCGTGCCAGTTCCTGATGCTTGATAAGAGAGAGAATGGATTAGGCATTTTGATGTAATTTATTATATTACAAATATATGCGGGGTTCAATAGGACTTGAAACCCCGCGAGGAAAATGATATAAAATTACAAGATGAAGATACTTTTCATATACTCCCTTTATAATGTCCGCAGCAAAAAAAAGCCCTTACATACCCAGGAACAGGTAAGTTTCGGGATATCGTACATATCTGCGTGCTTGAAGAAGGCCGGTCATAGTACAAGGTTACTTGTATTGAACAGGGCGGACCGCGGCCATGAGAGGTCCATAGAGAAAGCGATAGCCGATTTCGGTCCGCGTATGATATGCATGAGCGCGGTTGCGCTGGAATACTCATTTATATCAAAGATGGCGGACCGCATAAAACTGAAATATCCGGGCATATACCTGTTGGCGGGCGGGACGCATATTTCGCTGGCTGCCGGCCAGGCGATAACTGGCGCGTTTGACGCGATATGCATAGGGGAAGGCGAGGCGCCTGTCGTAGAGATAGCAGGCCGGATCGAAAGAGGGGAAAAACCGTCGGGTGTCGGGAACCTCTGGATAAAAAACGGGCCAATAGTTGAAAAAAATCCCGCGAGGCCGTTTAGCCAGGACCTCGACTCGCTGCCCTTCCCGGACAGGGACATCTGGCAGGAATGGGTCGATGAAGAGGCAGGGACTAAATATTCCATTCTCGCCGGCAGGGGATGCCCGTTCGAATGCACCTATTGCTGCAATCACGCCGTAAAAAAGCTTGCCCCGGGCAATTATGTCAGGTTCAGGTCGCCCGGTAACATTATTGCGGAGCTCGAAGAATGCCGTTCTAGGTTTCCCGCGCATGACACCGTATATATTGAAGCCGAGAACATGGCTTCCGGCGGCAAATGGATGTTCGAATTACTCACGGAATTGGAGGCCTATAATTCCAGGCAAAGAAAGCCCCTTTCGTATGGAACCAATATAAGGGTCACAAAGAACGCTGATTTTAATGCCCTGTTCTCTAAAATGAAGGCCGCAAATTTTAAGTACATAAATATCGGGCTGGAATCAGGCAGCGAGAAGATCAGGAAAGAATTGCTCAAGCGGGATTATTCCGACGGTGACATGATAGCGGCCGTCGAAGCGGCGAGAAGGCACGGCCTCAAAGTATGCCTTAACAGCATCATGGGACTGCCCGGCGAGACGGAGGAGGACATCAAAAAAACGGTCGAACTCAACAGGAAATGCCAGCCGGACTGGCATTTTGTGAGTATTTTTTATCCGTATCCCGGGACGGACCTTTACGCGTATTGCGCCGATAACGGGCTTATTAAAGAAAACCTTGCGGGAGAACTGGACGGCAGGAAAGCCAACATCCTGTTGCCGGGACTGTCGGCGAAGGCCTTGGAAGAGAATTTCCTGTGGTTCAATTATAATGTCTACCGTGGCTATAAGCCCGCGCATGTGCTACTTGCGCGTGTTTTCAGGCAATGGCTTTGGACAAAGCTCCACGGTAGCCGGGCATACCGCAAACTTGTAGGTTTTGCCCCTTTCAGGTGGTTCAAGGTCCTTGAGTAGAGATGCGGCCCGTTCCGTCAGAATTTGTAGCAGCTTTTTAGCTGGAAGTACTGCCCCTTCGGAGCGTTCTCGGTGTAGGTGTCATACAGGTATGTGAACGAGAAGCTCATTCCCCTGACGCGCGTGTAGACATCCCCCCCGACGGAAAGCGTCCTGCGCTCGCTGCCGCCGACCTTTACGCCTCCGCGCCTCTGCTCGCTGCTCATCATCCAGTTTATCGACGGGCCGAGCTTCAGGTTCTTCATCACGTTATAGCCGAGGAGGTATTGCAGGTGCAGCTCGTCGCCCGGGGCGATATCCTTGTCGTTCTCGAGCCTGAAATAATATTTTACCGCGGCATCCATGCTGAAATCATTTATCGTCTTGCTGAAGAATACGACGGGCCTTATATCGACCTGGTGCGTGCCGTAATTCGTGCTCTTATCCGAGGCGTATTCGCCGGTCGGTATCTTGACGAAGAGCATCGGCAGGACGTCGACTTCGTTTATGGGCAGGAAATATCCCGCGCCTGCCGTCGCGTCGCCGAGGCCCCATGAATGCTTGTCGGTCGAATCGACCCGCAGGCCGCCGGCGGGAAGCAGGGCCGTCACGACAAAGTCCGGGGAATAATAACAGAAACGCAGGAGCTCCTCCGCTTTCAAGAGGCCGTAGTCCTTTTTTATAACATCTCCCTTTGAGTCCGTTATATTGTCCGCCGTATATAAGGAGGAATAGGTCAGGAAGTAGAGGCCCTTCGGCGCGCGGGCGCCGTCATAGAAGTTTACGGCGTGGGATATATCTGGTATCATAATAAGCAAGGCGGCAGCAACTGCTAAGGCGAATATGCGCATTGTAAACCTCCTATAATGAATATGGTTTACAATTATATAACAACCGGGTGAAATATGCAAAAAATATCGCTGTATGTCCACATCCCCTTCTGCGCGAGGAAGTGCGCTTATTGCGACTTCTACAGCGTCGTATACGATAAAAACGCGGCGGACGCCTACGTCGATGTCCTATGCGCCCAGATAGGGAAGATAGACAGGCCGGTCTCGACGATATTCATCGGCGGCGGGACGCCGACGGTGCTTGAGGCGCCGGCCATGAGGAAATTGCTGCGCTGCCTCGGAAAACTTCACGCGAGGGGCGCGGAGTTTACCGTCGAGGCGAATCCCGAGAGCTTGACCGCGGATAAGATAAGCCTGTTCCTCGACGAAGGCGTGAATAGGATCAGTATCGGCGTGCAATCGTTCCGCGACGACAAGCTCAGGAAGCTCGGCCGCGTACACGACTCGAGGAAGGCCAGGGACTCTGTCCTCGCGTCGGCGAAGAAGGGTTTCAGGAACATAAACGCGGACCTGATCTTCGGGGCGCCCGGCGAGGCCTTCGGGGAATGCGCCGCGGAATTTGACGAGGCGGCGGGGC
>JAKLIT010000101.1 GCA_022709465.1 Candidatus Omnitrophota bacterium
GCCGCCGAGCACGAAAGACGGGCGCACCATCAGCGGGTATCCTATCCTGTTCGCTATCAGGACGGCCTCTTCAAGCGAGCGCGCGATCCCGCTCTCCGGCTGCGGTATGCCGAGCTCTATCATCTTCTGCCTGAAGAGCTCCCTGTCCTCGGCGAACGCTATGCTCTTGGGGCTCGTCCCGAGGATCTTCACGCCGTTATCCTCGAGCTCGTTCGCTATATTCAGCGGCGTCTGCCCGCCAAACTGCACGATGACGCCTTCAGGTTTCTCTTTATCGTATATCGAGAGGACGTCCTCCACGGTCAGCGGCTCAAAATAAAGCTTGTTCGACGTGTCGTAATCTGTGGAGACGGTCTCGGGGTTGCAGTTAACCATTATCGACTCGAATCCGGCGTCGCGCAGCGCGAACGCGGCATGCACGCACGTGTAGTCGAACTCTATGCCCTGGCCTATCCTGTTAGGGCCGCCTCCGAGTATCATAATCTTCTTCTTGCCCGATACGGGCACGGCGTCCTTGCCGGGGCTGTATGTCGAATAATAATACGCGGCGTTCTCCACTCCGCTTACCGGTACCGCTTCATACCTTGCGGCCTTGCCGAGCGCGAGCCTCCGGCCCCTTACCTCGCTCTCCCTTATCCCGAAGAGCTTCGCAAGGCACCTGTCGGCGAAACCGAGCTCCTTTGCTTTTATGAACTGCCTGTCGGAGAGGCCCTTCCACTGGCATTTCAGCAGTTCTTCCTCGAAATCAACGAGTTCCTTCATCTCCCTAATGAACCATACACCTATATGCGTTATCTTATGGACCTCTTCCGGCGTCACCCCTTTTCGGAGCGCCTCGTATATAAGGAAGACCCTCTCGCTTGAGGGCTGCGAGAGCCTCTGCCTGAGCGTATCCGCGGATAGCGAGCCGAAGTCCTTCGCTCCCCCGAGCCCGTACCTGCCTATCTCGAGCGAGCGTATCGATTTCTGGAGCGTCTCCTTGAAATTCTTGCCGATGCTCATTACCTCGCCGACCGCCTTCATTTGCGTGCCGAGTATATCCTTCGCTTTCGGGAACTTCTCAAAAGCCCAGCGCGCGAACTTCACGACTACGTAATCCCCCCACGGCTCGTACTTATCGAGCGTGCCTTTCCTCCAGTATGGTATCTCGTTCATCGTGATGCCGGAGGCGAGCTTCGTGGATATGCGCGCTATCGGGAAGCCCGTGGCTTTTGAGGCGAGCGCCGAGGAACGCGAGGTGCGGGGGTTTATCTCTATTACTACGAGGCGGTCGTCGGCGGTATTATGCGCGAATTGTATGTTCGTCCCGCCGACCACCCCGATCGCGTCGACTATCTTGTATGAATAGTCCTGCATGCGCTTCTGCAGTTCCGAGGGCACCGTGAGCATAGGGGCGACGCAGAAGCTGTCCCCGGTATGAACGCCCATCGCGTCGACATTCTCGATGAAGCATACGGTTATCTTCCTGCCATCCTGGTCGCGGACGACCTCGAGCTCCAGTTCCTCCCACCCTATCACGGCCTCTTCCACAAGCACCTGGTGGACGATGCTGGCCGCGAGCCCGCGCGATACTATGACCCTGAGCTCCTCGACATTATAAGCTATGCCGCCGCCGGTCCCGCCCATCGTATACGCGGGGCGAAGCACGACCGGATACTTGAGCCTCTCGGCGATCTTCTCGGCCTCCTCGACGGAACGGCAGATCTCGGAGAGCGGGAGCGAAAGGCCCAACTGCTGCATCGTCTTTTTGAATACTTCGCGGTCTTCGCCGCGTTCGATCGCGTCGGCCTTTACCCCTATTATCTCTACGTTATATTTTTTGAGTATGCCCGCCTTATGCAGGCTTGAGGCGAGGTTCAGGCCCGTCTGGCCCCCGAGGTTAGGCAGCAATCCGTCCGGCCTCTCTTTTTCTATTATCTTTTCGAGGCTCTCTAACGTAAGCGGCTCGATGTAGGTCTTGTCGGCCATATTCGGGTCGGTCATTATTGTGGCGGGATTGGAATTGACCAGGACGATCTGGTATCCTTCTTCGCGAAGCGCCTTGCACGCCTGCGTGCCGGAATAATCGAATTCACAGGCCTGTCCTATGATTATCGGCCCGGAACCTATGATGAGGACCTTCCTGATGTCCTTACGATGCGGCATAAATGCTGGCTCTTAGGGTAATTTTAACTGGGGTTAAAATCGTATTATTTCGATGATTCTACCACCTGCGCCCACGTATCGTCAAGCGAATACCTGCGCAGTTCTATGCTTTTCATGAAACCGAACACCTCGTCGAAGACGCGGAGCGGTTTTATGACCGTCTGTTGCTTAAGCTCGGGCCACCTCCCCGATATCTTTATCATTATGCCGTCTTTTACGAAATCGAAGCCGAGCGTGGCAGGTATCAGTATCTGCCTTGCCGTCTTTATCGGGCTCAGGCGCGAGACATTGGCTCCCGCGGTCACATCGACGTTACCGGAGAAATCACAGTCCCCGGACATCTCTATCTTGAGCAGGGGCGATTGGCAGGCGGACCTTATCCCTATATTCCCGTCCGCCACTTCGAAACCCGCCCTTATCTCCTTGAAGTCCGGCAGGACAAAATCCTTTATTACGGTATTCATTCCCCGCTCTACGGCGATGAATATCGGGACCCCTTTTATACTGCAATCGGTTATCTTTATGTAGCCGCCGCCTGCTGCGGCTTCCGGATGCCCTAGCATGCCGGAGCACGCGAGGTTCGCGTCGGCGAGGCCCTTCATCCCCGCAAGGCGGGCGTCCTCCAGGGACAAGGATGACAGGTCGCATTTTTCAAGGTCGAATTCAAAGCCCCACTTCCGGCGCGATGATCCCGCATCGAACCTTATTTTCGCCGCGGCCGTGCCGCCGTAAAGCGGGAACTTCGGCGCCTCGCAGTCGACGAGCCCGTCTTTGACCGCCGCTTTTATCGAGAACGATTTAGGCGTCATATCGAACAGCGTGAAGTCGTCCACCTTCACGCCGGCCTTGCCGTTGAACGAGGCGGTCCGGTCAAGTTCCCCGGAGAGCGCGCCCGATACCGACGCCTTGCCCGACATCTCCCGTTTGGCCAGCCCCGCCACCCTGCCGATATCCGAAAGGTCTATGTCGCCGGCCATGTCGATATCGAAAACAAGGCCCTTAAGGTCATCCGACGAGGCTTTGACCGTAAGCTTCGAGTAGGACGTGAATACCTGCAGGACCGACGATGCCTTATCCGGGCCGGATATCTCCATATCGAGCGTGTTGCGTATACCGCATACCTGGCCGTCGACGGAAAGCCGTTTCGGCTCCCCAAACATGAACATGCCTTTGTACGACACCGGCCTTTTAAAGGCTTGGCCTTCGACGGCAGATATATCCACGCCGTCTTTATCTATGTAAGCCCGGCATTCCGCGCCGGAGACCATCACATTCTCACCGGCGCTAATCTGCATTCCCTTCAAAACAAGTTCCGCATAGGACACGGACCTGCCTTTCAGCCGCTCGAACGTATGTTTCATTACGCAATCGGCGGATATATGCAGGTCCCCGTATGAGATCTCGCCGTCCCTGAGATCGTAAACACCGTCCATCCTGAATATGCCCGGAGAGAATTCTATATCCGCTTTGATCTCGGCGTTCCCGACCTTCAACTCCCACGGCTTGATTAGATCGTCTATGTAGTAGCTCCAGTAGTCGTTGATATTCGGCGTCTTTATCCTTACGCTGCCTTTTCCGCGGGGTTCGGCGTCGGGGGAATACTCCAGCGATAGTGACAACGACCCTTTCTTCGCTCCGGCCGATTTCGTCGAAAGCAATATCCTGTTGCCGTCATCCGAACCCGTGACGGAGACGTACGCGATATCGTATGTCCTTTCTATCGAATTAACGGGATCGAGGCGGTCGGAATACCTTGCCCTCCCGCCAAGTAGGCGCAATTCCTTTACGGTTATCTTGAAATCGCCGAACTGCTTCGATGCGGCATCACCAAATGCCATGTCCGCCAGCGGGCCGACGTTCCATAGACCGTCGCTGCCGCGGTACACGTTAAGGTCCGCGCCCGTAATGTCGAACCTCCTTATCGTCACGCGCTTGAAAAGCAGGTCATGCCATACGAGGTCTATATCGACCGCTTTCGACGATACGATATAATCTGACGGGGAGCCCCTCTTCGTGTAAAGCCGGACATCTTTCAGCAGGAAACCGCTTGCGGGTACGAAATCGATATCGCCCACGGAGACCATCAACGGGCCGTTATTGCCCGATTCCAGGTAAGCGCGAACCTTAGGTATGACGACACGCGGTATGAACACCTTGCCAATATACTGGCATATCAGCGCATAGATGACCACGGCCGCAATGAGGAGATATGCGGCCCGGCGGAACCTGCCGAAGATACTTTTACTGCGTCTCTCCATGCCCCATCAAGCTTTCGTAGAATTCCCTGTAATCTTCCTTCTTGTCGCTGCCCCTGAGCGCCATCGCCGAGCGCGGGTGCTCGTCGAGTATCCCTGTTATCGCGTAAGGGATCAGGTAACCCCATTCTATCTTCTCCCTCAACGGTATGAACTCCTTCGATATGAGGTCGAGGATGGGGCGTATATCGAACTTCGGGTTCTTCAGGAACCCGAGTATCAGCTCGAGCGGGCAGTTGCCCGCCGCCCTGCCGAGGCCGTATACCGTGCCGTCGACATAATTCGCGTCGTGGATGATCGCTTCTATGGTGTTGCCGAAAGCAAGCTGCTGGTTGTTGTGCGCGTGTATACCGATCTCCTTGCTCTTTATTATATGCTTCGCCTTCTTGACGAGCAGCTCGGTCGTCTCCTGGTAGAGCGCGCCGTTGCTGTCGACAAGGTATATGACCCCGGCCTTGCACTCCTGCTCGAGCTGGTGGAACGCCTCGGTAAGTTCGTTGTCCATCGCGCGCGATATCGCCATGATGTTTATTGTCGTCTCGTAGCCCTTTTCGGAGCAATGGTTGGCGAGGTATATCGCCTTGT
>JAKLIT010000102.1 GCA_022709465.1 Candidatus Omnitrophota bacterium
GATCAGCGTTATCACCCATCGGTGTTTCGAAGCTAGAATTCACCAGCATGTTGGCGTGCGCTGCCGATGACAACGAAAGTACTAACCCAACTACTAACCCGAGGAAGAAAATTTTCTTCACTTGCCCACCCCCTTTCTTGTTTTTGACAACCCATTGCCCCCGAGGGCAATACAGGAAATTTACCATGTGAACAGGGTGTTGTCAAGAATACTAAATTGCTATTTTTAGGGAAATAATTGCCCACGTGAGCAGGCGTGGATAAAAAAACACCTCATTCAGTGAACGCGATATCGTCGACGTAGATCCTTCCTTCTTTCTTGTCTGCGTTGACCTTATCGTCGAAGCGGATGACGAATTCCGTCATCGAGGAAAAGTTCTTTATCTCTCCAAACGCGCTCAACGGGATCACGAACCTCTTCCATTCCCCCGTTATGCCGGAAAGGGTGTATGTAGCCTGTTCCTTGGCGGAGTTCTTAAGCTCTATCTTTATGGATTTCGAGAAACCCTTTTCGGTATCCCCCCTTACCCATAGGCTGAGTTTCTTGTAGGCGGAAACATCCTTGTTCTGCAGGGTCATCCAATATCCGTCAAAGGCCTCGTTGGGCGAATCCACGTCGTAATCAAGCGCAAGCACACGGCCCTTGCCTCCGCGGCCTGACCCCTCGCCTGTAAAACTCATGCTGCATCCCTGTGATTTATCGTTCGGGTCCTTGTTCCAGCATCCCATATCGCCGCCCACGTTGTTCGGCTTCTCCCCGGAATCGTAATCCGCGACGAGCAGCTGCGCGCCCGCGGACCCGGCCCCGGGGCCGGACGTAACGATAGGCGAGACGGAGACCGACGAGGTGTTCTTCGGGCCCGTCTTCCCTAAGGCGTAGTCCTTCAGGGCTATGCTCTTGTCGATCTCCTCGGCAGCCGCGTCGTCCGCGAAGAACTTCCCGGCACCGTTCGTATCATTGAAGAACTGGATGACGAAATTGCAGTTATCCGCGTCCTGCGGGGCAATTGCGGAGATGGACGCGAGCGTCCATCTTAAGCACGGCAGGTTCTGCCCGAACTTCTGCCCAAAATCCCTGCTTATCTCGACCTGCACGTCCTTATTATCCTTGTCCTTGGTCGACTTCCTCCACTCTATGCTCAGTTGGCCGAATGCCTGCCCGGATATCGGCTCCTCGCGAGAGTTCATGACATAGCAATGGAATATGTATTTGTTGCCGGGTTTTACTTTTTTATACGTATAGAAGACGCCCGTGGACTCCCCCTGCTTCGGGCATAAAAAGTAGACCGACTGCTGGCCCCTCCTCCTCTCGGTCGTGGAAAGCCCGTTAAAACCGTTGTTCCAGCTCCCCCAATCGCGCGGGTCCTGGTCCTTGAACCCGGGACGGTTCTCGAAACTGTTGTTCGCGAGCAGGTTCTTGCCAACCATGACCGCATATACGCTGTCGGCAGGGTGTAGCACCGCGGTAACGAGGCAGATCGCTGCAATGGCCCTTAGCATGTTAATGCGCCTTTCTCCCAACATCTCTGTTATTTTTCCTCAACCATTACGTCATCCGCATAGAAACTGCCCGAACCGTCCTTGCGGAAAAATTGTATCACAAAATTGCATGCGTCCGCGCCCGCAGGAGCGATCGCGGACATCTCGACTTTCTTCCAGTCGGCGTCCGATATGTCGGGGCCCCATGTCACGCCCCATGTGCGCTCCGTCTCTTTCTCGTTCTTGAGCCATTCTATGCTCAACTGCCCGTAAGCGCCGCCGGTTATCGGGTCCGTGGTCGAGTTCTTCACGTAGCATGAGAAATCGTATATCTTGCCGGGGACAACGTTGCGGTAACGGTACAATACGCCGCTATGCGCCTCATTATTCGCCTCCGCGCTTATCTGCACTGCCTGTTCCCCGGTCCTGCTCGCCGATGCGGTCAGGCCGTTATAATCGGAATTCCACGACCACCAGCCCGCGGGATTCTCGCCGTCGAAGCCCTTGAGCTCCTCAAAACTCGCGTTCGGTACAATATTGCCCTCGCCGTATGCCGTCCCGCATAGTGTAAGTATGACAGCGGCCGCCCCTAACAAATACCTCATCTCGTCCTCCTCTTGATTTTCTTTTCTTTCTCTTTCGACAGGATATCCAGGAAGGCCTTGACCACCTTCGGGTCGAAATGCGTTCCCGACTCGTCTTTTATTATCTTAAGCGCATCCCTCTTCGAATACGCCTTGCGGTAAGGCCTGTTCGAAACAAGCGCCTGGTATACGTCGACGACCGCGACTATCCTCGCGCCGACAGGTATCTCGTCCCCTTTCAGTTTAGAGCCGTAACCGTAGCCGTCATACCTCTCGTGGTGGTGCAGTATGATCGGCACGACGTTCTTCAGGAAATGAACGGGCCTTATTATATCGGCGCCTATCTGGGGGTGCTTTTTTATTATATCATATTCCTTCTTCGTCAGTTTACCGCGCTTCAGCAGTATCTTCTCGCTTATGCCGAGCTTCCCGATATCGTGGAGCATCGCGCCGTGCTTTATGTCCTCTATATCCTCGTCGATCAGGCCCATCTTCCTGCCAACCTCGGTGCTGTACTTGACCATATCTTCGGAATGTTCCTCGGTATATGCGTTCTTAGCCCCTACGGTATGGGCAAGCGCGTATACCGCCTCTATCGTATTCTGCCTGTTCCGCCTGAGCAGGTCCATGAACTTTTTCGTTATCGCGTTGACGCGTTCCTTCGACTCGCGGTCGGGCATCACCTCTTTTACCTTCTTCTTCCGGAGATGCGCGGTTGTCGTTATCATATTGCCGCCCTGCTCTTTCGCGAGGCGCACGCACCTCTCCACCGCCGTAAGCAGGTTATCTACGGTAGCTATGTTGTCTTCCGGATAAGCGGAGACGCCTATGCTGACCCTGAGCTTGACCTTGTTCGCGCCGAAGCGGTGCTTCTTGATGACCTTCTGTATCCTCTCGGCGAAGGCATACGCGCCGCGGCCGTCCGTATCGGGAAGGATCACGGCGAAATCCTCTCCCTCGAACCTCGTGACGACGTCTATGCCCCTGCATGTATGCTGCAGCAGTATGGCGAACTCCTGCAGGACGATATCGCCGTACTCGTGGCCGAAGGTGTCATTGACCGATTTGAAATAATCTATGTCTATCATCAGGACAGACAGCGGGGTCGAGCGCCTCTTTGCGAGCTCGAACTCGGAATGTATCCTCCTCTGGAAATACCTGTAATTATAGAGCTGCGTATGCGGGTCTATCAGCGCGAGGGCCTCGGCCTCTTTCTTCTCTCGCTCTATCTTCCTTATCTCAGACATATCCCTGAAGACACCCAGGACGATATTCCTGCCGCCGATCTCGAGCATGGATGCGCTTATTGATACGGGTATCTTCTCGCCTTTCGAGTTGATGACTTCCCCGTCTACATAAGGGATGCTTTCGCCCTCAGACCCTATCGCATCCCTGACGACATCCATGAACTTCTCCCTGTAATTATCCGCCTCCTCCAGGGGATGGAGCCTCGTCTGGTGCATCCCGATGATCTGCTGTTTCGGCAGCGCGAGCAGTTTTTCCGCCTTTTTATTGACGTCTATTATCTTGCCCGTCCCGACGTCCACTATTATGAGCGAATCATTGGCGGCTTCGAAAAGTTTCTTGTATCTCTCCTCGGATTCCCTGATCTTGCCCTCGAACTCCCTCCTGAGGGTTATGTCCCTCGCAATGCCCGTTGTCCCGATGATGTTGCCCTTCTCGTCGTGCAGGGGAGTCTTTATGGTCTCTATCCATTTTATCTTTTCTTCCTTGTCGGCTAACGCCTCCTCGACCATTTTCCTTTTTCCCGAGGTTATGACTTCCCTGTCATCGGCGCGGTATCTCTCCGCGAGCTCCCTCGGCCATATGTCCAGGTCTGTCTTGCCGGCTACATCGGCGGGCGCCATGCCACAGGCCCTGCCGAATGGTTCGTTCACGGCGATGAACCTGCTCTCCCTGTCCTTGAGCCATGCGATATCCGGGATATTGTTCAGGATGGCCTCCTGCCTGCGTTTCGCTTCCTTAATGAGCCCCTCGCTCTTGCGCAGGTATGTGATGTCGCGCAATATCGTTATGATCCTCTTGACCTTACCGTCTTCGAGGATCGGGATCTTCTGGGTCTCGGTAACGGTCTCCTTCCCGCCGAAGATATTCGTCTCCTCGGTTATCATCGGCTTCCCGGTCCGCATAACGCGGTTATACTCCTCGCGCACGTTATTGCCGAGGAACGGAAAGGCCTCGAAGATGCTCATCCCCTTAATCTCGGATTTGAGCCCGAGCGACCTGTTCCAGGCCTTGAAGGCGTCGTTCGCAAACAGGATGCTCATCTTCTCGTCGCAGACATGGATCGGGTAATTCAACGAATTCACGGTCAGGTGATACAGATCCTCGGCCTCTATGAGGCTCTTCTCCACCCTGGTCTTCTCGGTAACATCCTCGACCACCTCTATCGCCGCGATCACGTTGCCTTTATCGTCCTCGACCGGGGAAGAGACAAGGCGGTAGTTTACGGTCTTGCCGCCGTACGGGGTCTCGGTAACGGCCTCATGGACCTTTCCGTCGTTGATGGTCCTGATAGTGGGACAGTACGAGCAAATCGCGTTCTTCGGGGGGAAATTGAACGATTTATAGCAGATCGGCTGGTTCTTTACGTCTATGCCGGGGAACCACCTCTTCATGACCTTGTTGAGGGCGATTATTTCCATTTTCGAGTTGATGACGGAAACGCCCACGCCGAAGTCGTCGAGCAGCTTGAAGCAGGCCTTGTTGTTCTTTATCCAGTCGTCGTTCTTCGAGAACAGGTTAACGAACATATCCCCCTTGCCTTAAGCGTGTTTCTTACGGAGCCCCTTGAGCATATCCTGCGCTTTTTTGAATGTTATGCCGTCATGCACGATGGCTTTTACGGTCTTTATCATCGCG
>JAKLIT010000103.1 GCA_022709465.1 Candidatus Omnitrophota bacterium
CTGTCATCCCTTATCCCGGCGGCCTTTGCGGTTTCGACGCTCGCCCGCAAACTCGAGCATATCTCGCCGATAAGGTCCTTGTATACCGGATCGTCCTGCATCGTCGCCGGCGTGCCCTTCATATGCATCAGAACTATAGCCGCCTTATGCCGGCTTACTAACTTCGCTATCCCGCGGTCCTTCCTTAACCCCGAAACATCGTTTACCATCGAGGCGCCCGCGTCAAGCGCTTCGCGCGCGACTTCCGCTTTCGTCGTATCGACGGAGATCGGCACCTTTATCTTCCCGGCGAGTTCTTTTATGACCGGTATCACGCGCCTGCATTCCTCCTTCGCAGGAACCGTCCTTGCGCCCGGCCTCGTCGACTCGCCGCCTATATCTATTATGTCGGCGCCTTGCTCCTGCATCTTCTGCGCGCGCGCCACCGCGTATTCCCTGTCAAAGTACATGCCGCCGTCGGAGAACGAATCCGGCGTGACGTTCAATACACCCATTATATGCGCGCGCTTGCCGAGATTCAATTTATATTTGCCGGCCCTGAGCACACGGCCTTTCCCGCAGGCGTCCTTCTCGAACTCCGATATCATCCTGCCGAGCGATGCCAGGCCGAGCGGCTGCTTCTCGAGTTTCCCGCAAAGCCGTTCCAGCTGCGCGGCGGAGCCGATGATGATCCCGTCGGTGCTCTTCTTCCTTTTTATGAACGCGTCCCACGCGACGGCGCAGTCGCCGCCGGCCGAAAGCATCTCCTGCTTCAGGATATTGAACGCGTCCGAACTGAGCCCGGAAACCTTTATTACCCTCGTGACCGCCTTGGGCGCCATTATGCCTATGCCGCCCTTATGGACATTGAGCGCGCGCAATTCCTTCGCGGCTTCCTCGGTATCCCGTATCTCCAGGACGCGCAGTTCCATTTAGAGCCCCAGCAGTTCTTTTATCTCTTTGACGTCGAGGACTTCCTTCTCGAGCAGTTTCTCCGCGAGCGACTTTAACTTGTCCCTGTTGTCGAGCAATGCCTGTTTCGCGCGCTTGTAGCATTCGTCGACGATGCGCTTCTCTTCCTCATCGATGCGCAAGGCGGTCTGGTCGCTGTAGTTCCTCTCCTCGTAGAGGTCCCTGCCGAGGAATATCTGCTCCTGCCTGCGGCCGAATGTCATGTTCCCGAGATTATCGCTCATGCCGAACTCGGTGACCATGCGGCGCGCCATCTCCGTAGCGACCTTTATGTCGTTGCGCGCGCCCGTCGTGACGTCGCCGAAGATTATCTCCTCCGACGCCCTTCCGCCCATCGCCATCGTTATCTCGGCGAGCAGCTCGTTCTTCGATTTATAGTATTTGTCTTCCGCGGGAGCGGTCAGCGTATATCCGCCCGCCATGCCCCTCGGCAGTATCGTGACCTTATGCAGCGGCTCGACCTTCGGTATCAGCAGCGAGAGCAGCGCGTGCCCGGCTTCGTGGTATGCCGTTATCTCCTTCTCGTGCGCGCTGATAACGCGGCTCTTGCGCGCGGGCCCCGCGATGACCCTCTCAATGGATTCACCGAGCTCGTCCATCGTAACGCCTTCCTTGTTCCTGCGCGACGCGAGCAATGCCGCTTCGTTGACAAGGTTGGCAAGGTCCGCGCCCGAGAACCCAACGGTCCTCTGCGCGACCAGCTTCATATCGACTTCCGGGGCGAGCTTAATATTCTTCGCGTGCACCTTCAGTATCGCTTCCCTGCCGACGATATCCGGCTCGGTAATATAGACGACCCTGTCGAACCTGCCGGGGCGAAGAAGCGCCCTGTCGAGCACGTCGGGCCTGTTCGTCGCGGCGATGACTATGACGCCTTCCTGCGTGCCGAAGCCGTCCATCTCGACGAGCAACGCGTTCAGGGTCTGCTCGCGCTCGTCGTTGCCGCCGCCTACGCCCGCGAAACGCTGCCTGCCGACCGCGTCGATTTCATCGACGAAAATTATGCATCCTTTTCCGCCTATCTTCGCGGCGCGCTTCGCCTCTTCAAAGAGGTCGCGCACCCTCGACGCGCCGACCCCGACGAACATCTCGACGAAATCGGAACCGCTTATCGAGAAGAACGGCACTCCGGCTTCGCCCGCTACAGCTTTCGCGAGCAGCGTCTTGCCGGTGCCGGGCGGGCCGATAAGCAGGACGCCTTTCGGTATCTTGCCACCGAGCCGCGTGAATTTGCGGGGGTCTTTCAAAAATTCGATTATCTCCTGGAGCTCTTCCTTCGCCTCGTCCACGCCCGCGACGTCATGGAACGTTATCTTGACCTGCCCGCCCATGAACTGCCTCGCGCGGCTCTTGCCGAACGACATTATCCTCCCGCCTCCCGCCTGCGCGCTGCGCGAGAGCAGGTACCAGAAGAGCATCAGCACTATAAGCGGGAAGAGGACCGGCCAGAAGAAATTCGCGAAGAACGCGTTCGCGACGCTGACCCTGAAGTCCTTCACGTTGTCGCGCATCAGCTTTATCAACTCGGGGTCGAACTCGGTGACATAGACCTTATAGAAGGTATTGTCCTTGAGCTTGCCCTGAACCATGTAGTCCTTCTTTACGGCCGTCTCGACCTGCTTGCCGGCCACGAGGGACGTGAAATCGGATAAGCTTATCTCCTTCGGCTGCTGCATCATGAGCGGCTCGTTCTTGAGCAGGCCCGACAGGTAGAAAAATACCGTCAGCAATATCAGCGCGACAACAACGCGCTGCATCACCGGCGGCATTTGGTTATTTATCTTTTTCTTCTTATGTCCGTTTGCCATGTGTTTTCCTTTTTGGGGATTTGATTATAACAGAAAGCCGCGGGACAAGGCAAGCAAATTAGGACTTTTTATACGAGACCTTGAGCATGCGTTTCGTGCCCTTAGTGACCTTCGCTTCGTCGGAGAGGCGCATGCCGCACACCCATATTATCCGCCTGCCGCAAACGAGCAGCGGCACGGAAGCCCTCGCTTCCCTCGGCACCTTCATGTCCACGAAAAAGTCCTGCAGCTTCTTGCTCTTTGACATGCCGAGCGGCCTGAACCTGTCGCCCTTCTCCCAAGTCCTTATATATAACGGCCCGTTTACGCTGTCGAAGTCGATATACTCTTCCGTCTTAGGTTTGCCGGGCCCCGCGGCGCGCGACTTCACGCGTTCCGCCTTGAACCTCAGCCCCAATTCAGGTATATACACCGAGCCGGGGACGGGCAGCCGCCTGAATATGCCCGGCAGGACGGGCTCATCCTTTACGATCGACAATATTATGAAATCGCCCGACCGGACTGCCCTCGCCTTCCCGGGCAGGTCTACGGCGCGCTTCCCACGCGGCAGCATCAGCTCCTCGATATCCTCGATATGAGAATAGTCGAGGTCGCGCAGGCCTCCCCTCGCCGACCCTATCGCCTTGCGGAGGATCCCGCGGCGCAGGCCTGCGGGTAAACCGGCAAGGCGGCCTATATCCACAATGACAGCGCCGCCTTTCATCCTCGCGCATTTGCGGTACGCCTTATCGACCGCGGACGAGAGAGCCTCGTAATCGTACACGAGGTTCTGCGCGGTTCGCGCGAGCACTTCTTTAATATTCGGGTTATACTTCTTAAGATACCCTATCAGCTCGTGACGGACCCTGTTCCTCAGGAACTTCTTCATGCGGTTGGTCGCGTCCTGCCGCGCGCGGACCTTCAGCCCGGAGAGGTAATCCTCGACATCTTTCCTCCGGAGCTCGATAAGGGGCCTGATCACCATCGCGCCGCCGAGCGGCCTCTTCGGGGGTATCCCGCGCAGGCCGCCGGTGCCTGAGCCGCGTATGAGGCGCATAAGTACCGTCTCGGCCTGGTCGTCGAGAGTATGGCCTAAAGCTATCTTCTTCGCGTCGGCTTCTTTGGCCGCTTCGAGCAGGAAACCGTATCTTATTTCACGCGCCGCTTCCTCGAGCGACATGCCCGATCCCTTCGCGTCCGCGGGAACGTCTATACTTTTAAATATCACCGGCAACCTGAGCCTTCGTGCGAGCTTGCTTACGTATTCGCGGTCTTTGAGCGCCTCCGCTGAGGAGCGGAACATATGGTCGAGGTGGGCGACATGCAGATCCAATCCGTATTCGCGTTTGAGCGCATCGAGCGCCAAAAGCAGGGCGGTCGAGTCCGGCCCGCCCGATACCGCGACGACGACCCTGTCGCCCTTGTCAAGCAGACCGTATTTTTTTATAGTGTCCCTGACGCCGTATATGAACATCCGTTACTCGTAGACAACCTCGTCGAGGTAGAACGTGCAGCCCTTCGGGTTTAATTTACTGTCGACGGTCCAGCAGAACCCTCCTGAAATATTGGAGAGGTCCCTGCCTGTCAGGTCTATCGAATACTGCTTCCATTGCGAGCCGAGTTTCAGCGCGTTCAATTCCTTCGTTACCGTGTCGGGGAAATCACCTTTCACGCCGCCGATCTTGATGCTGACAACCTCGTTGCCGTTTTCGCCGCGGATCCAGAAAGAGAGCCGTTTATGCCCCGAGAGGTCCATGCCCTTCTTGCCGCCCCAGTTGTTCTCAGGGTAGAGCCAGTATACGCCCGCCCAGCCTTGCGAAGCGCCTTTAGAATTATCGTATGTCCACTTCGAGCAGAACTTGCCGGTCTTCGGTTTTACCGTACAGTTCGGGTCGGCCTTAATACAGCTGACATCGCCCATCCATCCGCTCGGCGCGAATACGCCTTTTCCTTCCTCGTATACGGTGACCTTCTTGGCGGGCTTCATGCCTCCCGGCGATGGTTTCTTCATGACCTGCGCGTGCGCGGAAGAAACGACTGAGAGCGCCAACAAGCAAAGCAAGAGCTTCTTCATTGGTACCTCCTTTTTGGGCCTTCTATGGATGAATTTGGTGGCGGCGATCCGAATTGAACGGATGACATAGCGGGTATGAGCCGCTCGCTCTAACCATCTGAGCTACGCCGCCAT
>JAKLIT010000104.1 GCA_022709465.1 Candidatus Omnitrophota bacterium
GACGATAACCGGGCAGAAGCCGGTCATGACGCGCGCGAAGAAAGCCATCGCGAATTTCAAGATCAAGGAAGGCGCGACCGTAGGATGCAAAGTCACGTTGCGCGGCGCAAGGATGTACGAGTTCGTCGACAGGCTGGTTAACATAGCGCTGCCTAGGATCAAGGACTTTCGCGGTATACCGTCGGACACGTTCGATGGCGCGGGCAATTTCGCGATGGGCCTCCGCGAGCAGACGATATTCCCGGAGATAGAGGCCGACAGGGTTGCGAAGGTCCAGGGTATGGACATAATATTCGTGACAAGCGCAAAGACCGACGATGAAGCGCGTGAGCTCATCCGTCTTCTCGGCATGCCCTTTAAAAAGCAAGGTTAGAAAATGGCTAAAACATCGTTAATAGAGAAATGGAAGAGGCCGGCGAAATTCTCCTCCAGGAAGTATAACAGGTGCCGCCTTTGCGGCAGGTCGGGCGGTTACCTGAGCAGGTTCGAGTTATGCCGTATTTGCTTCAGGGAATTGGCCTCGAAGGGGGAGATCCCCGGCGTGACGAAATCAAGCTGGTAAAAATAAGGGAAAAAGATGTCTAAGACAGATCCTATAGCAGACTTTTTGACGTTGATCAGGAACGCGACACGCGCGAAGATGGACAGCGTGGATGTCGAGCAGTCAAAAATGAACAGGGAGATCCTCGTGATAATGAAGAAAGAGGGCTATATCAACGACTTCAAGCCCCTCGAGGCGTCCCGCAAGATGAAGGTATACCTGAAGTACGTATCCGGCCGCAGCGTGATAAAGAACCTCAGGAAGGTCTCGCGCCCGGGTTTAAGGGTCTATACAAGGCAAAGCAAGATGCCGAACGTATTAAGGGGTTTGGGCGTCGCAGTCATAACGACCCCTAAGGGCGTATTGACGAACAAGGAAGCGCGCGAGCTCAAGGTCGGCGGGGAAGTGCTCTGTTATATCTGGTAATACACATAATAAAGGTGAAAAATGTCAAGAGTAGGTAAGAAACCGATACAGATAATCAAAGGCGTCAAGGTCAACGTTAACGGGAATACCGTCCTCGTTGAAGGCCCGAAGGGGAAACTAACCCAGGATTTCCTGCCTTCGATGAAGATCGAGGTAAAAGGGGAGCAGGTCATCGTAACGCCCAACGAAGGCGCTGACGCAAAGAAATCCGGCGCGGTCCACGGGCTCACCCGCTCGTTGATAAACAATATGGTGATCGGCGTCACGACGGGTTACCAGAAGGAACTTGAGATACAGGGCGTGGGTTTCAGGGCGCAGGTCACGGGCAAGAAGCTTGTCATGCAGCTCGGATTTTCCCATCCGGTGGATTTCCCGATACCGGAAGGCATAGTGATCGAAGCGCCGAAACCGACACAGCTCATAATAAAAGGAATAGACAAGCATAAAGTCGGCCAGGTAGCGGCCGAGATAAGGGACGTCTTCCCGCCGGAACCTTACAAGGGTAAGGGAATAAGGTACGTAGGCGAATACGTAAGGAAGAAAGTCGGAAAGGCGGTAGGCTAAAGCAATGTCTGCAAAGAGCGAATTACACAGGAAAAGGCGCCATAACAGGATAAGAAGAAGGATAATCGGCACGAAGGAGAAGCCGAGGATGTCAGTGAACCGCAGCCTGAACAATATATCCGTCCAGCTGATAGATGACATCGGCGGCAAGACCTTGTGCGCGGTCTCCACTTCAGATAAGGGTTTCAGGGAGAAGCATAAGACAGGCGGAAACGTAAAGGCCGCGGAACTGCTCGGAGAGATGATATCCAAGCTGGCCCAGTCGAAAGGCGTCAAGAAGGTCGTGTTCGACAGGAGCGGGTATCTCTACCACGGCAGGATAAAATCGCTGGCCGATTCCGCCAGGAAAGCCGGACTAGAGTTCTAGCCTTACGGGCTAAAAAAGCAATTTAGGAGAGAGAAATTGGCCGATAAGTATGCACAGGATAAGCAATTAAGCGAAAAGGTATTGAGCATCAACCGAGTCGCTAAGGTAACGAAGGGCGGCAAGAAGATGTCGTTCTCCGCGTTGCTGGTAGTAGGCGACGGCAAGGGCAAGGTCGGTTTCGGGTACGGCAAGGCGAACGAAGTCGCTGAGGCCATCAGGAAGGGCCTTGTTGACGCGAGAAAGGGCATGTTCGAGGTCCCGAGGGTAGGCCATTCGATACCCCACGAGGCGCTCGGGAAATACGGCGCGGGCAAAGTCCTGTTGAAACCCGCCTCGCCCGGTACCGGAGTAATAGCCGGAGGCCCGATAAGGGCGCTTTGCGATGCCGCGGGCATAAAGGACATACTCTCTAAATCGCTAGGATCGGACAATTCGGTCAACGTAATAAAAGCGGCTGTAGTGGCTTTGAAGAGCCTTTCATATAAAGAAGAGAATACGAGGATAAAAGGAGAGCAGGCCAAGTGAAACTCGGAGAGATAAGGGTCCCCGAAGGGGCCACGAAAAAAAGGAAGATAGTCGGCAGGGGCTCGGGTTCGGGCCACGGAAAGACGTCGACGAGAGGCCAGAAAGGCCAGAGGTCCAGGTCGGGCGCCCATATCCATAAGGAGTTCGAAGGCGGACAGATGCCTTTGATCAGGACGGTGCCGAAGAGGGGCTTCACGAACAGGTTCAAGAAGATATCACAGGTCGTCAACCTTGCGGCGCTCGCGTCGTTCAAGGAGAATTCGGTGGTCACACCCGTTGAATTGCGCAACCAGGGGATAATAAGGGACGAGAAAGGCGCCGTAAAGATACTCGGAGACGGCGAGATATCAAAGGCCCTTACTGTGAAGGCGCAGGCGTTCTCAACCTCAGCTGCCGAGAAGATCTCTAAGGCCGGCGGCAAAACCGAGATCATAAAATAATGATCCAGGCTTTATCGAACATCCTGAAGATACCCGAGCTCAAGAAGAAGCTGCTTGTTACGGCGGCGCTTCTTGCTGTCTACAGCTTCGGAAGGTACATACCTACGCCGGGCATAGACGGCCACGCGCTCGCGCAGTTTATAGAGCAGGAATCAAAGAAGTCGGGCGGCAGCCTTTTTGACATAATGGACCTCTTTACCGGCAACGCTATGTCGCAGATGACGATATTCGCGTTCGGCATCATGCCGTACATATCGTCGTCTATCATCATGCAGCTCTTGACGTTCGCGTTCCCGTATTTCGAGAAACTCGCGAAAGAAGGCGGCGAGCACGGCCGCAGGATGATAACGCAGTATACGCGTTACGGCACGCTCGTAATAGGTGCCATACAGGCGCTCTTCACGAGCTTCTGGCTCGAGAACCTGCACAACACGATCGGGATACAGGTAGTCCAGTATCCCGGATGGGGTTTCAGGCTTATGGTCATACTGACGCTGGTGAGCGGAACCGCGTTCATCATGTGGCTCGGCGAGCAGATCACCGAGTTCGGCATCGGCAACGGCATGTCCATAATAATAACCGCGTCCATCATATCGAGGATACCTACAGCGGGAAGCAACCTGTATGCGCTGGTCACGTCCAAACAGATAGATATATTGACGATCATAATGATGGCCGCAATGTTGTTCGGAGTAATAGTATCGGTAATAATGATAACGCAGGCGCAGCGCCGCATCCCGGTGCAATACGCCAAGCGCATAGTGGGCAGGCGGGTCATGGGAGGGCAGAGCACTTACCTGCCGCTAAGGGTCAACCAGGCAGGTGTCATACCTATCATATTCGCGCAGTCGATATTGATGTTCCCCGCGATGATAGCCCAGTTCATGCCTAACCAGACGATAAAGAATATGCTGCACTTCATGTCCAGCGAAGGGTTCGTGCATTATACGCTTTACGCCGCGCTGATCATATTCTTCACGTATTTTTATACGGCGGTAACGCTGAACCCGCGTGATCTTGCCGATAACATGAAGAAGTACGGCGGTTTCGTCCCAGGTGTCAGGCCCGGGAAGCCGACGGAGGATTATTTCAATTTCATACTTAACCGGGTCACGCTACCGGGCGCTATCTTCCTCGCAATAATAGCGATAATACCGTATTTCGTGGGAAGGTGGCTAAAGATACCATACCTTGTCGCGAGCTTCTTCGGCGGCACGGCGCTGCTGATCATCGTCGGCGTCATGCTCGATACGATGAAACAGATCGAGTCGTTCCTGCTCATGAGGCATTATGACGGGTTCATGAAGTCGGGCAGGCTGAAGGCGAGGGGCAGGTGAAGCTGGTCCTGTTGGGCCCTCCGGGCGCCGGAAAGGGCACGCAGGCCAAAGTTCTTTCTAAAGAGTTCGGTATGCCGCACATCTCGACCGGTGATATCCTGCGCGAATCCGTGAAGGCGCAGTCGCCCATCGGCCTGAAGGCGAAGGTCTATATGGACAAAGGCGAGCTGGTCCCGGATGACGTTGTCATCGAGATGGTTGCCCAGAGGGTCGCCAAGGAAGATTGCGCGAAGGGTTTCATGCTCGACGGATTCCCGAGGACCGCGGCGCAGGCAAAGGCCCTGGACGTCACGCTCGCGGGGCTGAAGCGCCCGATAGACCTTGTGCTGTATTTCAAGACGTCGCAGGAGACGATAATCCAGAGGCTCTCCGGAAGGAGGGTCTGCAAGAACTGCGGCGAGAATTACCATGTGAAGAATATACCCCCGAAGGTGGCCGGCAAGTGCGACAAGTGCGGCGGCGAACTTTACCAGAGGGTGGACGATAAGGAAGACACTATCCTTAACAGGATAAAAGTATACGAGAACACGGTCCCCGGTATAATAAGCTATTACGAGGGCAAGGGGATCCTGAGGACCGTTTCAGGCGACTTCGACGTGGATGAAGCGCATGATTATCTGTCGAAGCTCTTTGTCAAAGAGAATCTGAAGTAA
>JAKLIT010000105.1 GCA_022709465.1 Candidatus Omnitrophota bacterium
ATGCCTATATGGCCGAGCATTGGCTGTATGTTCCCTCGTTCGGATTCTTCCTCATGGCGGCACAGTGGTTTAGCGGGCTCATGGAGGGCAGGTTCCGTTTCCTGTCGGCGGCCATGGTCATATCCGTAACGCTGGCCTATTCTGCGATCACAGTCGCCCAGAATCGGTACTGGAGTGACCCGATCAGGTTCTATGAGACCACGCTGCGTTATGCGCCGGGAAGCCACAGGCTTTATTACAATCTCGGCATACAATACAGGATATCCTCGAGGTTACGGGATGCGATAGATTGCTACGGCAAGGCGATAGAGCTGGACCAGGACAACCCCTCTTACTATAATAACCGCGCGAACGCGTATGCGCAAGAAGGGGAATTCGGTAAGGCGATATCCGATTATACAAAAGCGATAGATCTCGACCCCCGCCATGTAAATGCTTACCTTAACAGGGCGAGCGCCTACCGGGAATCAGGCCAGCCCGAAAAGGCCGCGAAAGACCTCGAAAAGGCCGAGAGCCTCCTGCATCCCGCCCGTTAAAAAATAATTGAAAGAAAATCACGGCGTTTTACGTCTACTCCTTAGGCCGCATGGTGCGGCCAGGAAAGGAGGGGCATTCACATGCTCACATTTCACGTGAAGAGGCTGTACAGGTTCGACGGCGAGGGGCCGTTGAGGGCTATAGCGGACGTCTCGATCGGGGAGGAGTTCCTCGTAAAGGGATTTCGTATAGTCGATGGCAAGAACGGTATATTCGTCTCGGGCCCGCAACAGGCCGGCAATGACGGCAAATGGTACCCGACCGCATACCCGCTCGGAGAAGAGGTCAAGAAGGAGATGGAGAGGGTAATACTCGAAGCATACGGTGACACGGGGAACGATGCGTAAAAAGGAGCTTGGGGACCTCGGCGAAGACCTCGCCGCAAGATACCTTTCGGCGCGCGGATATGTAATACTTGCAAGGAAGTTCAGGTGCAGGTCCGGTGAGATAGATATCATCGCGCTCGATAAGGAGGCGCTCGTCTTCGTCGAGGTCCGTTCCCGTTCGGATGAGGAGCACGGCATGCCGTATGAGACGGTCAACGGAACAAAAAGGAGGCACATACGCAGGGTCGCGTTGACGTACCAGGCCAGGCACGGGTTGCTTGAGCGCGATTCGAGGTTCGATTGTGTTTCAGTGGTGTTCATCGACGAAGATAACGTAAAGAGCATAGAACTCATAAAAGACGCATTCTGGAGCTGAAGATGCTTGCAAAAGTTGAGAGCAGGAGCGTACTGGGAATAGAATCGAGGAAGGTCGACGTCGAGGTCGATATAGCGGGAGGACTGCCTTCCTTTACGATAGTCGGGCTTGCGGATACGGCCGTAAAGGAGAGCAGGGACAGGGTCATATCGGCGATAAAGAACTCCGGGTTCAAATTTCCCCCGAAGAGGATCACTATTAACCTGGCGCCGGCGGACCTCAGGAAGGAAGGCGCCAGCTACGACCTTGCCATCGCCCTCGGGATATTGTCGGCCAACGGCGATCTCGGGCAGGGCTTGACCGAAGGCATGGTCTTTTGCGGGGAGCTTTCCCTTGACGGCAGGTTGAGGCCTATTAACGGCGTGCTCCCTATAGCGATGGGGTTGCCGGACGGCGGATGCAAGGGCCTTGTAATTCCTGAAGGGAATTCAGGGGAGGCCGGTATTGTCAGCGGACTTCCGGTATACCCGGTCGGCAGCCTGAAAGAAGCCGCGGCGTTCCTCAGCGGTTCCGTTAAGATCGGACCGGTAAAGGACTACGGTCATCGCGGGGAGGCGGCTGCGCAAAACCCCGATATCGACTTCAGCGATGTGAAGGGGCAATGGCACGTGAAACGCGGGCTCGAGGTCGCCGCGGCGGGAGGGCACAATGTGCTCATGATAGGGCCGCCGGGTTCAGGAAAGACGATGCTGGCGCAGAGGCTTATAACCATACTGCCTGTCCTGTCGGCGGGCGAGATGCTCGAGACGACGAAGATACACAGCGTATCCGGCCTATTGAGCGGAGGGAATTGCCTCGTCTCGCATAGGCCGTTCAGGATGCCCCACCATACGGTGTCCTATGCAGGCCTCGTCGGCGGCGGTAACAGGCTCAAACCCGGGGAGATAAGCCTCGCGCATAACGGCGTGCTCTTCCTCGATGAGCTTCCCGAGTTCAGGAGGGACGCGCTTGAGGCGCTTCGGCAACCGCTTGAAGGAGGGGAGGTCGTCATCTCGAGGGCAGAGCTTAGCCTCAAGTACCCGGCGAAGTTCATGCTGGTCGCGGCTATGAACCCGTGCCCTTGCGGGTATTTTACGGACCCTAAGAAAGAATGCCATTGCACGCCGCCGGTCATACAAAGGTACCTGTCGAAGGTATCGGGGCCGCTTCTCGACAGGATAGACATACATCTCGAGGTGCCGTCGCTTAAGTACAAAGAACTCTCGGGCAAGAGCCGCGGGGAGAGTTCCGCGGCCATAAGGGATAGGGTCAATAACGCGAGGGCCGCGCAGAAGAGGCGCTATGAAGGCCTTTCGATATACTGCAACGCCCATCTCGGCTCAAAGGATACCGAAAGGTTCTGTTGCATAGATAAGGAGGCGTCGGAGCTCCTTAAGCTTGCAATACTTGAGCTGGGTTTGAGCGCGAGAGGGTATGATAAGGTATTGAAGATATCCAGGACGATAGCCGACCTAGCGGGCTCGGAGATAATATCCGCGGAGCATATATCCGAAGCGATAAACTACAGGAGCCTAGACAGGGATCTGGGGTTCTGAAGGGCGTGTTGTCCGCGACAGCCCGAGCATCGCCCTTTTTACCATGAAGACGATGCGCGAGAGGGCCACCGCGGCCAGTATCCCGGCAAATATGGCCGATGTCAGGAAGAGGGAGTCCCTGTTATGTGCGCGCCTGAAGAGCATCAGCAGGGTCTCCGCTTCCTCGGCCCTTGATATCAGCGCTTCCGGGGCGAGCCAAAGCTCCTCGAGGTCCTGTTTCGCTTTCGCGGATATCTTCTCGAGGTCCCCGGAGTAGCGCCTTCCCGACTTCAATACGGCGATCTCCGCATCGAGCCGCGCGATGTATCTCTTTATCGCGGTTATCCTCGTGTTATACTCGTCGTTCCCCGAATATATGGGCCTGAACAACCCGATCTTCTTTATGGAGCCGTTGGCCGCGAGGTCCGCGACGATGTCCTTCAGGGCGAATTTCCGGGGATTTTTGAGCTTCTCCCTGTCGAACCATACCTGCATGTTCTTGAGCAGTTTGCGGCTCATCCCCTCGGTCTCGTCGAGGTTCTCGTTGAACAGCCTCTTGTATGCCATCTTGATTATATAATTCGTCCACCATGAGGACTGCGCCCTCTGGTAGTTTGTCTTCTGCCTCATCAGGAATTTCCCGTACCTGCCCGTCAGGTATACGTTGACCGCCTCATTGAACTCGACCGCGGAATCCTTCTCGGGCTGCAGGCCGATTATCTCGCGGTATGACGACGACACATAATCCATTTGCGATACGATATCCGCCATGACGGAAGGGGAGATATTCTCGAAGGCCATCAACAGCGGCCAGAGGAATTCGAGCGAGTCCGCGACCTTTTCGTCGTGCGACCTTATCTCGGCCAGCTTGGAAGCTATCAGCGTGTCGTTCCTGACTACACGGCTGTTTGAGAGGAATTTATGCATGAAATCATCCGCGGCCCGGCGCCCTTTAAACGCGCGCGGGTTGTTATATATGCTCAGCAGCCTGAAAGAGACGGAATCCATCTTCTCCTGCCATTTCTGCAGGTCGTCGACGGTCTTCGCAGCCATGAGGCCCCCGAGGTCGTTGTCTTTTACCGACCTCAGTATCCTGAAGAAGGCGCCAAGTTCTTTCTCGGGCAGGCCGAGGTCATATGCGCGCTGAAGGTGGTACCATACGACATTAACGATTATGTCGTTATCGCTTATTTTCGGCACCGCGGCGAAACCGCTGTCCCTGAGGCCGTAGATATCCGTTATGACGCCGATATCGCCGTCGTTAACGCTCCTGATCTTTCCGGACATCATCTCGAGTTCCTTGGGGAAGTAGGCGCCGGCCGCGTATTTATAGATATCCTGCACCGGCTTCAGGTACCTATGCTGCAGTTCATAGAACGTGAGCTTCTTCTTCATGGCGAAGACCGCCATCCATTCGGCGTTGCCCTGCTTAAGCAGCTCGAGGTCGGGATATTCCTGCGCGGCAGACCTTATAGAAAGCCTTAGCTGCATGGCCCTTATGATATCCGGTTCCGTGACATCTACCCCGAGGTTGCTCAATACGCTTATGCCCGTTTGCAGTGTCGTGTAATGCAGGACCCTGCCGTCGGTGATGCGTATGCCGGTCTTCTCTTCGACCTCGTCCCTGATCCCGGATTCGATGTTTTCGGGCATCTTTACGGGCCAGAACCTGTTTATCTCGGCGAGGAAGGCGGCCTTTTCCACGTCGCGGTGGTTTTTGAAGGCGAGGGAGTTGATCGCTATCTTTTCCGTTATGCCGGGCACAAAGAGAGGCAGGTTGGGGTAATTTACGGGAAGCTCGTTCCAAAAATCCTTTAGCACCGACGCCAGCCTTTGTGTCTCTTCCGTGCCGAGCTCACGGCCGAAGTCGAGCTTAAAATCCTCCCTGAGCCGGGCGAGCGTCATATAGGCATTGAACCTTTTTATGACGGGGGTCTCGTTCTCGACCGTGTCTTCTATGACCCTAAGTATTCGCCCGCCGTCCTTTTCCGTCCTCGGGTCACGGCTGAGTTTGCGTTTGAGTATCTCGAGGCGGAACGCGTTCTCATATTCGAAGCCGGAGGGGAGGGGAAGG
>JAKLIT010000106.1 GCA_022709465.1 Candidatus Omnitrophota bacterium
TCTCCTCTGTTTGTTATATTCCAAAACGGGTTTGAAGTTCAAACCCACATTATTGCCTATTTATGTGCTTATCATCATGTATTTGATAGTTTCCGGCTGTTTAATTCATCCCTCCTTTCCTGCCATATTTGAAACTACCCATGATGTTAGAGCCTCGTTTCTTGTGTCCTAAATTAACATATAGGGTACTATTTGTCAAGCAATTTTTACGTTTTTTAGGGGATTATTTAGTGACCAGGCGGGAGGTCGGGATAAGCCGTAGCTCGTCGAGAAAAACGGTCCCTTTGCCCCCGGTTTTCGTGCTCAGGGCAAAGGAGATCTTCTTTATCCTGTCAAGGTTTATATCCCCTCCCCACCAGTAGGACAATTCCGCCGTTTTGACGGATATCTCCTTCCATGCTGATAAGTAGTATTATAGCAGGGCTATTTCTCACTTTTGACTATTATTCCGCTCCTGTTATGAAGTGCCGTTCTTTGGCCGTTGACCGTGACCATCCTCGGTTCGTCGTGGTAATTCATCATGAAGTCGAACTCGGCCTTGGCCGATACCCTTCTTACGCGGTGCACTTCCGGGGCGGGTGAATCCTCCGGAAGGCGCAATCCGAGCTCTCCGCAAAGCCTCCTGACGACGTCTATATGGTAATCGAACGTATGGGGCAGCCCGATGCCTGCGACGACAACCTCTCCTCTTCCCGCCTTCTTCTTTATCACGCAGGGCATCCCCTTGCCGTGTACCCTCGCCAGTATCTTTGAGCCCCCGGCCTTAAACGTGCTGGTCCATGAGTCGGTGAGGCAGTCCATTCCGTATATATCGACGATGTTATCCGTTGTCTTTCCGGTGATCCCTATACCAAGCGCGTCCGCCAGCGCTGTCTCGGGCCTGAAAAGAAGGTCCTTGTCAGGGAGCTGGAAGTTCAAAAGCATCTTCCCTCCCTGCTTCACATACGAGGCGAGCTTGAGCTGGGTGGCCCTGTCCATGAAGTCCAAACTAAAGACGCACAGGTATCTTGCCTTGCTGATCTCGGCTTGCGTGGCGCGTTCGATATCAATCATGT
Organism: Candidatus Omnitrophota bacterium; assembly: GCA_022709465.1. The sequence goes on from JAKLIT010000106.1 coordinate 1,056, forward strand.
TGAAATTGAAACCGGCGAGCACGAGGAGCCTGCCTATGCCGTCGAAGAAGAGCCGGTCCCTGAGCGAGCCGATATCATCGGCGAGCCGTCCTTTCATGTATTCTGTCATGTAATAGGGCATATAGACGCCGACCGAAAGGTCATAGGCCTTCCTGGACGCGGCGAGCTCAGAGTTGTTCGCCTTTAGGAACCTGCCGAAGTTCTTTATCGGCTGCAGGTGTGATTTTTCGGAACCGTCCGCCGAGACAGGCGCTTGCCATTCATGGTAAGAGCTGCGCGCCGCGAGCTCTTTCGGGCTCTTCCCTCCGCAGAACATGTAGCAGTTGATGCCGTTAAGGCCGTGCCCTGCGGATGTCTTGAGGTTCAAGTCCACGTCGGACGGGTACAGCCGCGGCCTATCGTTCATTATGCCCGACTGCATCTCGACGACTATGCTCGGCACGCCCGGTTTCGTTATCATCTTCACCGTTTCGGACAGGAGCGCCACATCGTGGAAATTTTCGTAATCGAGGCGCCTCATCTGGTAGGCGCCGCCGAACACGACATCGGGCACGTAATCCTTGAAATCCCTGAACATCGAGGTGGTCATCATTCCGTGCACTCCCCTGCCGCATGTGCTGTAATCGTAGAAGTGGGCGATGTTCGCTACGAAGGGCACGTTTATTCCGTGTTTCTTCGCCATCGCGGCCAGGTTCCCGTAGAAGGCCGCGTAGTACCTGCGGCAGAAGTTAGCCCAGTCCCAGTATGCGGCCATGCCGGATGCCTCGATATCCCCGTCGGGCTGCTCTATCTCCCCGAAGGATGCCCAACAGCTGCCGTATTCCCTGTTAAGTTTTTGGATAGTCCCGTATTTTTCCTCCAGGAACCCGCGGTACATTCGCGTAGCGGTCTCGCTGTAGTCGAACTGTTTCGCGAGCCAGTTTATCATACTTATCTCGTTATCGAGCTGGACAGCTATTACGTTGCCGCCCTTTGTTACCTGGTTCCTCGCTATTATCGGCATGACCTTCGAATACCACTTGCCCACCTTTTTCAGGAAGAACGGGTTGTTATGCGATACTACCGTCGTGTCGAAATCCGAGCCGTCCTTTTTCTTGAGGCGGACCTCGGGGTATTTTTGCGTCAGCCATAACGGGACGCCGTGCCCCTGTATCTCGCCGTGCGTGACCGGGCCCGGCCTGCAGAAGAAATACAGCCCGTGCTTATTGAGCAATTCGAACAGTCCGAGAAGGTCGCGTTCGGGCTTTGTCCGGCCCGTAAAATCGAAACCGCCTTCCTTATATTCATGCCATGCCCAAGGTATATAGGAGCTGAATGTATTGAGCCCGGAATCCTTCGCCTTCTTTATCCTGTCCTCCCAGTCCCTGCGGGCTATCCTGAAGTAGTGTATCTCGCCGGAGAAAATGAAGAACGGCTTACCGTTGACCAGGAATTCCCCCTTCTTGAGTTCTACGCTCTTTTTCATCAAGCCCTCAAAATTAAGCCATGTTCACTTTTACGTTATGGACTTTCTTGTCTTTAAAAGGAGGGATAAGGTTGTCCTTGAGCTTATGCCCGTCCACGATGACCGACTCTACTCCCCTGGCGTGCCCTTTGGGATTGCGTATCTCGATCCTGTAAATGGCGCCGCGGAAATGGCGCATGACCGAGCATTTTTTGAACGATGGCGGAAGGCACGGGTCTATGGCGAGTCCGCCGAACTCGGGCCTGATGCCTAACATCCATTCGGTCGCTGCCACGAAGAACCAATCGGCGCTTCCGGTAAGCCACGTGAAGGCGCCTTCCCCGTAACGCGGGTTGCCGGGCCCCACTACATACTCGGGATAGATATACGGCTCCGACTTGTAGGTCTCTATATCCTTGTTATCGCTGCACGGGAGGACCTGCTTGAAGGTCTCGTATGCCTGTCTCGCCCTGCCGATCTTAAGGTCCGCGACGGTCTTGAAAGCGCCTCCGTGGCAGAATATCGCGGCATTCTCCTTAGTGCCGGGGGCGAACGCGGTTATCCGGCCTATCCTTCCGTTATATTTGGTGTAAGCCGGCCTGAACAGCACCGGGCCGTACGGGGTCGCTAGGTATTCCTCTACCGTTTTAAGTATGCTCGCCAGTTGGCGCTTATCCGGCAGGCCCGCGAGGATGGCCCAGCTCTGCGCGTTCAGTTGGCACCTGTCCTCCTTGTTCTTCCTCGAGCCGATTGGCTCGCCGTAATCGTTGAAGGCGTAGCAATACCAACTGCCGTCCCACGCGTACTTATTTATGATCGCCTTCATCTTTTCGTATCGTCTTGCGCATTCGGCGGCGGTCTTGTTATCTTTTATGTGCAGGGCGAGCTCCTTCATGTTATTCAGCGCCACGCAGAGGCCCATCCCGAGCCAGACGCTCTCTCCCTTACCGCCTATACCGGTCCTGTCGAACGCGTCGTTCCAGTCCTGCGTACCCATGAGCGGCAGTCCGCGGCTGCTCTTTCCTATATCCATCAGGAACTGTGTCGCGCGTTTGGCGTGCTCGTATAACGTCGCGCTGCCGCCATCATAGAACTTGAACTTCTTTTTTAATATGGCCATGTCGCCGGTCTCTTTGACGTATTTGATTAGGAGCATAGGCAGCCATATCGGGAAATCTGAAGGCGGCCTGCCGGCGTTGGTGCCCTTGACGAGCGACCATCCGGGCAGCGGTTGGCCGTTCCTGCGCTGGTGTTCGGCCAGCTTTATCATCCTCTCCCTGGCATAAGAAGTATTCATCGATGTCATGGCCCAGGCGTCCTGCGCGGTGTTCCTGTAACCGAACTCGCCCCATCCCTCGTGCTGGTAGGTGGCGCTCCTGCCCCAGTGGTTGTTCATGTATACCTGGTATTTTATCCAGATGTTCACCGAACGGTCGAAGTCCCTGTCCGGCGTCGTGACCGTTATGTTATCCAGGATCGCGTGTTTCCAGTATTCCTTAGTTTTTTCGAATTCCTTCTTCGCCGTATCGATATTCCTGAGGGCGCCGAGCATCTTACCTATCTTGCGCTTGTCGTCGGCGATGCCGAGGACGACGGAGAATTCCCTTGATCCGCCGGCTTGCAGGGTTATCGAACTCTCGAAAGCGGCTATCATGTTGCCGCCCCTGACCTCAGCGCCGGTGCATCCGCCCTTCTCGACAGCTGTGGGATTTTCGTAATCCCTGTACCTGCCGATGAAGTTCTCGTAATCTATCTCGAAGTTATCTACGGGAAGGCCTGTGCCCATGAAACCGAAATACGGGCACGGGGCATTCCCCCACGGGAATTTCGTCGCGATGATCGCCTTGAGCCGCTTGTCGTATCTTCCTTCATTCATCAGGACGGTGAGGTTCCTGCATTGCAGTTCGGCGCCCCAATCCCCGACAAGCCATTCCGCGAACGGGAAGATCTTTAGCTTCCTGGCCTTGCCGCTGTTGTTAGTTATCCTGACGAGCCACACCTCGGCATCCTTATCCTGCGGAACGAAGAACGTCATCTCCGTCCGTATGCCGTCATATGACGAATCTATTTTCGTGTATCCGAGGCCGTGCCTGCATTCGTATGAGTCGTATTTCTTGACCGGCTGGAAACCCGCAGACCAGAACTTATTGCCGGCGGTATCCTTTATATACAGGAACCTTCCCGGCCTGTCGGTAAGGTATGCGGCAGGGTGCCAGCGTGTAAGACGGTGGACGCCGGGGTCGAGGTACCAGCTGAAACCGCCCCCGCCCTGCGAGAGTATCAGGCAATACCTCCCGTTGGAAAGGTAATTGATCCACGGCCTCGGG
>JAKLIT010000107.1 GCA_022709465.1 Candidatus Omnitrophota bacterium
AGGGCCATCGCCTCGTTCGAGTACGAATATTACCCCTCTGTCGACGGGCTCGACCTTGTGCTTACTATAGACGACGTGATACAGTATATCGCGGAACGCGAGCTCGAGTCGGCAGTCGAGAAATACCATCCGATAGGCGCCTGCATCATAGTCATGGACCCGAGGACCGGTGACATCCTCGCGATGTCGAACAGGCCTACATTCGACCTCAACTCCTTCCAGAAAGTGACCCCGGAGAAGAAGCGCAACCGCGCCGTCACCGACATGTACGAGCCGGGTTCGATATTCAAGATAGTCACGGCCGCCGCGGCGCTGCAGCAGGATGCGGTGGGCCTCAACGACCGTTTTTATTGCGAGAACGGCGCGTGGAAACACGCGGGCGGGAAGGTCCTGCATGACCACAAGCCGCACGGGTGGCTCACTTTCAAACAGGTCATCGAGAAGTCATCGAACATCGGCACCGTCAAGGTCGCGATGAAGATCGGCTCTAACAGCCTTTACGAGTACATAAAAAAATTCGGATTCGGGGACCTGACCGGCGTTGACCTCCCCGGAGAGGTGCCGGGCTTCATCCGTCCGCCGTCGAAATGGTCAGGGACCTCGATCTACGCGATACCGATGGGGCAGGAAGTCGTCGTCTCCCCGCTGCAGATGGCTTGCGCTATGTCGGTCATCGCCAACGGCGGCAAGCTCGTGAAACCGCGCATAATACAATCGATCCAGGACAAGCACGGGGAATTGATCAAGGATTTCCCGGCCACGGCAGTCAGGCAGGTGCTCTCCGAACGCACTGCCGCGACGATGAGGGACATACTCAGCGGCGTCGTCGAGGATGGTACCGGCCAGCTCGCGAAGGTCGAGGGGTATGACGTGGGGGGCAAGACGGGCACGTCGCAGAAGATAGAGAACGGGACGTATTCGCATTCGAAATTCATCGCGTCGTTCATCGGGTTCGCGCCGGTCAAGAACCCGAGGGTGGTCGTCGTGGTGATGCTCGACCAGCCGCATCCGCTGTATTACGGAGGTGTGGTCGCGGCGCCGGTCTTCAGCAAGGTGGTCAGGGATACGCTAAGATATATGGACATAAGGCCCGGTAAAGTTACGGAAGCCAGGAGGGAGATAGAGCTTGAAGAGGTCGAGGATTAGATGAAGCTGAAAGACCTTCTCAGCGATACGGAATACAAGGACTCGTCCGTATTCCCGTCGGGTAACGGCATAGAGATAAAGGGCATATCCTGCGATTCAAAAGGCGTCGCCGCAGGGTACCTTTTTATAGCGGTCACCGGCGCTTCATCCGACGGGCACAAATACATCAACGAAGCGGTTGACAGGGGCGCCGTTGCCGTCGTGATGGAGAAGGACGTCGTTGTTGCCGACCATGTCGCGAGGATATACGTCAGGAACTCGAGGGAAACGGCACCGAGAATAGCGAACGCTTTTTTCGGGAAGCCGGCCGGCGGCCTGAAATGCGTAGGCATCACAGGGACCAACGGCAAGACAACGATATCCTACCTCGTCGACAGCGTCATATCCGCCGCGGGGCATAAGGCGGGAGTGATCGGCACGATAAGCTACAGGATAGGTAGCAGGGTGATCCCCGCTACTAACACTACTCCGGGGCCGGTGGAGCTATTCGGTTTCATGGGCGAGATGGCCAAGAGCGGCAGCGATTACCTTGTAATGGAAGTCTCTTCGCACGCGCTCGACCAAAACAGGACGGGCGGGGTCTCGTTCGACGCCGCAGTGTTCACGAACCTTACCGGAGACCATCTCGATTACCACAAGACGATGGAGGAGTATTTTAAAGCGAAATCCCGCTTATTTTCAGGTTTGCGTGATGAAGCCCATGCGGTGATAAATATAGACGACGAGTGGGGCAGGAAACTCATAAAGATCTCCGGCGGAAAGACGCTGACCTATGGCACGAAACTTGTCGCAGACTTCCTCGCGACTGATATCGCGCTCTCGCTCGACGGGACAAAGTTCGCCGTGAACCATCCGGGCGGCAGGTTTGAAGTGGATTCAAGGCTGATAGGGATGCATAACGTATATAACATGACGGCGGCCGCGGCGTGCGGCATAGGCCTCGGTTTTTCCGCGGACCGGGTCAAGCGGGGGATAGAAGCCCTGCGCGCGGTGCCGGGGCGGCTCGAGCCGGTCGAGTGCGGGCAGCCGTTCAAGGTATTCGTGGATTACGCGCATACGGACGACGCGCTCGGAAATGTCCTGTCGGCTTTAAGGCCGCTTATAAAGAAAAAGGTCATCGTCGTTTTCGGCTGCGGCGGCGACAGGGACATGACGAAACGCCCGCGCATGGGAAGAGTGGCGTCGGAGATGGCGGATCTCGTTTATGTGACTTCCGATAACCCGCGCAGCGAAGAGCCCGCGGCCATCGCGGCGATGATAACGGCAGGCATCAAGGGAAAGAACTACAAGGTCATACTCGACAGGACGCAGGCGATAGCGGAGGCCCTTGCCGGCGCGCAAGAGGGCGATTGTGTGCTGATAGCCGGAAAAGGGCACGAGGCCTACCAGGTCCTCAAGAACACGACGATATCATATGACGACAGGGAAGCCGCGAGGAAGATACTTGCTCAACGTTAAAGAGATACTGGACGCGACGGGAGGAGAGCTCGCCGGAGGGGACGCGGAGGCCGTCTTCAGCTCCGTTTCCACCGATACGAGAAAGATAACTCCCGGATCGCTTTTTGTCGCGATCAAGGGGCCGAATTTCGACGGCCATGATTTTATCGGAGAGGCGCGAAATAAGGGCGCTTCCGGCGCGGTAGTCAGCCGCGAAATGCCGGCTCACGGCGGCTTTACGTTAATAAAGGCCAAAGATACCCTGGACGCGTTCGGCAGGATCGGGGGCCTGCACCGCCGGAGGTTCGACATTCCCGTGATCGCGCTGACGGGTTCCAACGGCAAGACGACAACGAAGGAGATGCTGTCACTTATACTCTCCGTGAAATATAAAGTGCTGAAGACCGAGGGCACCGAGAATAATTTCATAGGCGTGCCGCAGACGCTGCTGAGGATGGACGGCAGCCATGAGATAGCTGTCATAGAGCTAGGGACGAACCATCCGGGCGAGATAGCGCACCTCGCGGATATCGTCCAGCCGAACTGCGGCATCATAATCAACGCGGGGCCTTCGCACCTTGAATATTTCGGCACGGTTGATAATGTGAGGACGGAGAAACTCGACCTGATAAAAAGGATAGGGGAAGAGGGCTCTGCCATAGTCAACGGCAACGACACTAAACTTGCCGATGCGGCCCGCAGGATGTGCGAAGAGGTCGTGAGTTTCGGGTTCGGCGCGGATTGCGATTATTACGCCGATAACATCCAGGAGAGCGGCTGCGGCATGAGCTTCATGATGAACGGCGTCCACATCGTAAGGCTCAGGGTGCTCGGGAGGCACAATATATACAATGCGCTCGCGGCGATCGCGGCGGGCTCGTTATACGGCGTCGAGGCGCCCGATGCGGCAAAAGCGCTCGAGGGTTTCACGCTCCCGAAACTCAGGATGGAATTCGTATCGTGCTCAGGAATAGATTTCATATTCGACTGCTATAATTCGAACCCGCTTTCGATGGGAAGCGCGATAGAGACCCTCTGTAACATGGGGCCCGGTAAGAGGAAGGTCCTCGTCGCCGGCGACATGCTCGAGCTCGGCGATTCGGCCCCGGAACTTCACAGGCAGGCCGGCAGGCAGGCGGCGTTGGCGGGCGTTGATATTGTAGCGGGTGTGGGCTCGCTCTCCGGGTATATCCTGGAGGGCGCTCGGGAGGAGGGGATCGGCGGTGAAACCCTCCTCCGCTTTGGCGATTCCGTAGAGGCCGCAAAGGCCTTGAAGAAGATATTAAGGGAAGGGGATCTGGTCCTGGTCAAAGGCTCTCGCGGCATGAAGATGGAGGAGATAAAAAAGTGTTTTATCACCTGCTCTACCCGTTAAAGGACATATTCTTCGGGTTCAACGTTTTCAAGTACATCACTTTTCGCGCGGCCGGGGCGGCGATAACATCCTTCCTGTTGTGCATGCTTCTCGGGCCTTTCATAATCGAGAGGCTGCGCGAACTGAAGATAGGGCAGGTCGTCAGGAGTTCCGACGATGCGAAGGGCATATACGAGATGCACAAGAACAAGGCCGGCACGCCGACGATGGGCGGCCTGTTGATAGTCACGGCCATAGTGCTCTCGACCCTGCTCTGGGGCGACCTGACGAACAAGTACGTTCTGCTCTCGCTGATATCCATAATATGGCTTTGCGCCGTGGGATTCCTTGATGATTACCTGAAGATGAAGCTGAAAGTATCGAAAGGGCTGACCGCGCGCTCGAAGTTCATCGGGCAGGCGATGCTCGGACTTATGCTCGGCCTTTATGTATATTTCGACCCGCAGATAGGAAAGGACCTCGACGTGCCGTTCCTGAAGGACCTCGTCATAAACCTCGGGATATTCTACGTGCTCTTCACTATGCTCGTGATAGTCGGCTCATCCAACGCGGTCAACCTTACGGACGGGCTCGACGGGCTGGCCATCGGCTGCACGATAATCGTCGTTCTGACATATACCGCCCTGAGCTACATAACAGGCAACGCGAAGATGGCCGAGTACCTTAACATAATACACATTCCCGGAGCGGGCGAGCTCGCGGTCTTCTGCGCGGCGATACTCGGCGCCGGCCTCGGGTTCCTGTGGTTCAACTCTTTCCCGGCGAACGTATTCATGGGCGACACAGGCTCCCTCGCTCTCGGCGGCGCGATAGGCG
>JAKLIT010000108.1 GCA_022709465.1 Candidatus Omnitrophota bacterium
ACTTTTCCTGAGCTATCCGCACAACCCTACGGCAGCGGTAGCCGACCTGGCCTACCTCCAGGATGTGGTGGATTGGGCGAAAGACAAGGATATAATAATCGCTTACGATAACGCTTATTCGGATTTTGTGTTCGACGGGAAACCTGCCCCAAGCATACTCCAGATCAAGGGGGCTAAGGACAAATGCGTCGAGTTCCATACGCTTTCGAAGTCGTACAATATGGCGGGTTGGAGGATAGGCATGGTCGTCGGCAACGCGAACATCATACGCTCGCTCGAGAAGACCAAGAGCTATATAGATTTCGGCCTGTTCAGGCCGATACAGTGCGCCGCCATAAAAGCCCTGACCGGCCCGCAGGACTGCGTGAAGGAGCTCGTGGCCACTTATAAGAAGAGAAGGGACGTGTTTGTCGGAGGGCTTAACGCGGCGGGATGGGATGTGGATATGCCCCAGGGCACATTCTATGTCTGGGCCCACATACCCCCGAAATACACCGGCCTGACATCTATGGAATTCTCAGCTCTGCTGGTCGAGGAAGCGGGTGTCGTATCTTCACCTGGTACGGGTTTCGGCGAATTCGGCGAAGGTTTTGTAAGGTTTGCTCTCGTTGAGCCGGAGGACAGGCTCAAGATAGCCGTCGAAAGGATCAAGAAGGTCCTGCAGAAGAAGGACTAAAAAAGCCGGTTCCGGGTAGCATAGAATATACGCCCGCCGTCATATAAGGCGGGCGTACTTTATTTGGAGGCGTTCGGGTGGCTGACAAGAAGATACTGCTTCTTCACATTTCCGAGAATTCCGGGCACCAAAAGGCCGCTATCGCGCTTGAAAAAGCGATAAAGATGCTCGAGCCGGGAACGGAAATAAGGAACATAGATTCCTTCAACTATACTAACCCGCTCGTCGAGAGGGTCATACACCGGACCTACATGGGCGTGATAAAGAACAGGCCGGAGGTATGGGAGTACCTCTACGATAACCCGAAGGTCTTCAGGAGCCTGCGCCGCCTGCGAGACCTGATACACAGGTTCAATTCCGGGAAACTGAAGGCGCTGCTCGAGGAATTCAGGCCCGATGCAATAGCATGCACGCAGGCCTTCCCGTGCGGCATGATAGCCGATTGCAAGTCCTCGTTCGGTTTCAAAACCCCGCTCATAGGCGTCCTTACCGATTGTTACCCTCATTCCTACTGGTTCTTCGACACGGTCGATTATTATATCGTGAACTCGGATACGGCCACCGATGTCTTCGTTGAGCACGGGATACCGAAAGAGAAGGTCAAGGTATACGGCATACCGATAGACCCGAAATTCGCTAACGCGGTGGATAACTGCCAGGTCCGTTCCAAGTACGGGCTTGATGATGCGATACCCGCGGTCCTTGTCATGGGCGGGGGGCAGGGGCTCGGCCCGATCGCGGAACTCGTGAACGAGTTGAACCGCATCAAGCATCCGATACAGTTGATAGTGGCCACGGGGAGCAACGGGAAACTGTTCGAGTGGCTCGAAAGGAAAAAATATTCCTTCAGGATGAAGACGGTAGCCCTCGGCATGGCCACGAACGTCGACGAGCTCATGTCGGCCTCTTCGATCATAATCACGAAGCCGGGAGGCCTGACTATATCGGAATCGCTCGCGAAAGGGCTGCCGATAATCATACTCAACCCGATACCGGGACAGGAAGCCAAGAACAGCGAATTCCTGCTGAAGAACGGTGCGGCGGTCAAGGCGGACAACGCGCCCGACGCGGCTTTGCTTACCGAAGCGCTCGTTACGCAGAAGTACAAGCTTGAGCAGATGCGCGGGAATGCCGCGCGGCTGGCGAAGCCGAATTCATCCGCCGATATCGCGAGGCTTATACTCGAATGTGCCAGTACCTGATATATAAATTCGCCCAGTTCCTCGCGATGAACCTGCCGCTCGATAAAGGATACGCGCTCGCGTCGTTCATAGCGAAACTCCAGTACCTTTTGTCGAGGACGGACCGCCTCATAGTATACGGCAACCTGCGCGCGATATTCCCGGAAAAGGGCGAGAAAGAGATAAACAGGCTCGCGAAGGAAGTGTTCGTGAATTTCGCGAAATATCTTACTGATTTCTTCCGCTTCGAAAAGCTTGACCGCGCGTTCGTAGATAAGAACGTCAAGGTGACTGGGCGCGGGAACCTCGACGAAGCGCTGAAGCGCGGCAAGGGTGTCATAGCCCTTACGGCGCACCTCGGGAATTACGAGCTGGGCGGCGCCGTGATATCCCTGCTCGGATATAAGTTCAACGCGGTCGCGTTGGACCACAAGGAGAAGGAAGTCAACGACCTCTTCATAGGGCAGAGGAAAAGGGCGGGAGTGAACGTCATTCCTCTCGGGGCGGCGGTAAAGAGATGTTATGAAGCGTTAAGGAAGGGCGAGATAGTCGCGCTCGTCGGAGACAGGGATTTCACCCCTCACGGGCTGAAGACGAGGTTTTTCGGGAAAGACGCAATGATCCCGAGGGGACCCGCCGCGTTCTACCTTAAGGCGGGGGCGGCTATCGTTCCCGGGTTCCTGATAAGATTGCCCGATGATACTTTCGAGCTCAGGTTCGAGAAGGCGCTCTCCTATGTTCCCGCCGGTGACGGTGCGCTAGATGAACAGAAGGTCACCGGTAAGTGCCTGGAAGTCATCGAGGAGTACATAAGCAGGTATCCGTCGCAATGGTATATGTTCAGGAGGTTCTGGATATGAAAGGAGTGCTCTCCGCAGCCCGCGGCTGTGTAGTGATACCCGCATATAACGAGGAGATGCGGATAGGGCATATAGTCAGCGAAGTAGTATCGAAGGGGCTCTCCTGCATAGTCATAGACGACGGTTCGGTGGACAAGACGAAGGAAGAGGCCGAAAGGGAAGGTGCCGAGGTCATAAGCCACAGGAAGAACCATGGTAAGGGGCTCTCGCTCAGGGACGGGTTCAAGAAAGCACTCGAGGAAAATTACGATTTCATAATAACGATGGACGGGGACGGGCAGCACCATCCGGATGAACTGGAACATTTCGTGAAGGCCGCGGAGAAGAAGGACGCTGATATCATCCTCGGCAACAGGATGAAAGACCCGAAGGACATGCCGCTGCGGAGGAGGTTGACGAACTGGTTCATGTCATCTGTCATATCGTTCCTCGCGGGGCAGGACCTCCCCGATACGCAGTGCGGGTACAGGCTCATCAGCACGAAGGTGCTTAGGGCGGTCCCGCTCACGACGGATAAATACGAGATAGAATCGGAAGTGCTGATAGAGGCCGCGAACGCCGGCTTCAAGATAAAGTCGATACCGATAAAATCGATATACAGGGGCCAGAAGAGCCAGATAAGGCCTTTCAGGGACACTATGCGTTTCCTGTCTTTTATATTCCAGACCCTCGTAAAGAGATGAAAGAGCGCGACGCGCCGTTGCGGGAAGCGATGGTAGAGGAACAGCTGATACCCCGCGGCATAAATGACCGCCGGGTCCTCGACGCGATGAAGGCGGTCCCGCGCCACCTGTTCGTGCCGGATTCCGGGCTCGAGAACGCCTACGGCGACCACCCGATGCCTATCGGCGAGGGGCAGACGATCTCCCAGCCCTACATGGTTGCGCTGATGACACAGTCGCTGGGGCTCAAGGGAACGGAGAAGGTCCTGGAGATAGGGACCGGCTCGGGATACCAGGCGGCGATACTCTCGCTGCTTTCGAAAGAGGTCTATTCTATAGACAGGTACGGGGACCTGTCGCAGAAGGCGGGCGAAACCCTCGGGAAGCTTGCGTTCACGAACATAAAATTGATGACGGGCGACGGGACAGAGGGTTGGGAAGAGTTCGCCCCTTATGACGCGATGATAGTGACGGCCGGGACCCCATCGGTCCCGCAGCCCCTTGTAGACCAGCTGGCAGAGAACGGGAGGATTGTCGTCCCTGTAGGCGGATCCTTCAGCCAGACGCTTACACTCGTCAGGAAGGGATCCGGAGGAATTACCAAGGAAGAGATATGCGCCTGCGTATTCGTCCCTCTTGTCGGGAAGTACGGATGGAAACAGGGCTGATAATTTGTTTGACATAATGTTACGCGTGTGTTAAAACTATCGCATATTCTTTAAGCGTGGGAAGCCCGTTAGATACGGGCACGGCCCCGCCACTGTAATCGGCGACGAAAGCCAACAAGCCACTGTCCCCCTGCGGGGATGGGAAGGCGAGGCGAGTAGGCAAAAACCGAGAGTCAGGATACCCGCTTAAAGTGGCCAAAAAGCGGCCGAAAATTCCTTCGAGGGTGAGGCGCATGAGATGTCAGAACTGATATTATTGACCGGGGGCGTAAGGTCAGGGAAGTCCAGGTACGCCCAATCGCTGGCTAAGGGAAAAGGCGGCAGGGTCTATTATGTCGCGACTGCCGAAGCCCTCGATACCGGTATGCGAAAACGGATCTCAGCACACAGGAAGTCCCGCCCCAGATCGTGGCACACCGTCGAAGAACCCATATCGGTAATAAGGGCCATCAATAGCCTGCCGCGAGGCGATAAGACCGTCATACTCGATTGCCTCACTCTTTTCATTTCAAACCTCATACACATAGGATTCAGCGATGCGAAGATACGCTCGGAGGTCAAGGGCGTTATCTCGGTATTGAGGAGGAATTCCTCGCTCGCTATAATCGTCACCAACGAAGTCGGTTCCGGAATAGTCCCTGATACGGCGCTCGGCCGGAGGTTCAGGGACCTCCAGGGAGCCGTAAATTCAATCGTCGCACAGGAGGC
>JAKLIT010000109.1 GCA_022709465.1 Candidatus Omnitrophota bacterium
TTCATCTCGCCCGTAAGCGCCACGAGGAATCCCGCGCCTGCCGAGACCTTCACTTCCTTGACCTTCAGCCTCCATCCGGAAGGGGCGCCTTTGACTTTCGGGTCGTCGGTGAACGAGAGATGCGTCCTTGCCATGTTGACCGGCAGTTCGTCGTAACCGTTCTCCGTAAGGAAATTTATGTCTTCTTCCGAGGTCCCCACGTATACGACGCCCTCCGCTCCATAGATCTCGGTCGCTATCTTCTCTATCTTCTCCTTTATCGTCAGGCTCAACTCATATAACGGCTTGAACTTCGACGGGTGTTCCTGCATCGTCGTTATCACCGCCTGCGCAAGTTTCTCGCCGCCCTCGCCGCCTTTCGCGACGACCTCTGCGATCTCCGCAAGGACGCCTTTGCTCCTGCATGATTCCTTTATCCTCGTCAGCTCGTTATCGGTGTCGCCCGGGAACCTGTTAATCGCGACGACCGGCCAGATACCGAATTTCTTGACGTTATCTAAGTGCCTCTCGAGGTTGCACAGGCCGTTGTTAAGCGCGATGAGGTCTTCCTGTTCAAGCCGGCCATCCTCAACGCCTCCGTGCGATTTCAGCGCTCTCGCGCTGACGACCACGACCGCGCAATCCGGCTTGAACTTGCCCTGCCTTGTGACGACATCGCAGAACTTCTCGAACCCGAGGTCGGTCCCGAAACCGGTCTCGACGACCGCGTAGTCGGCGAGCTTCAGAGCCATCTGCGTCGCGAGTATGCTGTTGGTCCCGTGGGCGATGTTGCCGAACGGCCCCATATGTATGAACGCGGGCTGCCCCTCGAGCGTCTGCGCTATATTGGGTTTGACGGCTTCCTTAAGTATCGCGGCCATCGCGCCGACGACCTTCAATTCCGCGGCCGCGACCGGGCGCCCTTTATTCGTGAACCCTATTATCATCTTGCCGAGGCGTTCCTTGAGGTCCCTGTACCCGGTGGTAAGCGCAAGGCACGCCATTATCTCCGACGCGGCCGTTATATCGAACCCGTCGCGCCTCTTTACGGAACCTTCGGCCATGCCTACCTGTATCTCGCGTAAACTTTTATCGCAAAGGTCTACCGTCCTGCGCCAGACGATCCTTTTCGGGTCTATCTTAAGCTCGTTTCCCCTTGCGATATGGTTGTCTATGATCGCGCTGAGCAGGTTATGCGCCGCCGCTACCGCCGCGATATCGCCGGTAAAATGCAGGTTTATATCTTCCATCGGCAGTACCTGCGCGTACCCGCCTCCGCAACCGCCGCCCTTAAGCCCAAGCGCCGGCCCCAACGACGGTTCGCGCAAACATAATACCACGCGTTTCTTCAGGCGGCCGAGCGCCTGCGTAAGCCCTATTGATATGCAGGTCTTGCCTTCGCCGTGTTTCGTCGGCGTTATAGCGGTTACGAGGACAAGTTTGCCGTCGGGCCGCGCTTTCAGCCGTTGAAGGACGCCGAGGACGACCTTTGCCTTAAAATTACCGTAGAATTCCAGCTCATCGGCATTGAGGCCGATTTTTGTCGCAACCCCAACTATTTGCTTGGGATGCGTAAGCTTCGCGATCTCTGACGTGGAATGCGGTATTTTAGCGAACATAGTGTTATTTATTATAGGGAAATAACCGGGTTTTTGCAACAGTAATTACTTGATGGCGAACGACGCAATCGTGGTGAATTTCGCTTTTACCCAGATGACCGCGTCCTCGCCTTCTATGGCGTAGCGGAAGTCGGCGTCCTCTTTAAGGTTTTTGCCGTTCATCCTGACAGAGACCGGGTATTTGCCCCAGTTCTTTATTATGAAGACCGGGTTCACGGCCACTGACGAGACGATCTTCGGGAAGAGCGTGAACTCGCAGCCGTGCCTGAGGCTGTCCGTCTCGAATACAAGAGCCCTTTGGTGCAGGTCGTTCTTTATGAACCTCGCGCTGTCGGATATCATGTTCACGTCGCTCGGGTTTATCCATGACGCCGCCCTGTCGCGGATATCCTTGTCGTCCCATGCCTTAGAGAGCCCGACGAGCATCGACCACGTGACCGGCTCCTGCGCCTTCGGGTGCCCCGCGACCGGAAGCAGTGATACATGCCCGGGCTCACGAATATACTTGCCGTTGCTCTTGCCCGGCTCCTCATACGGCATCTTGCTGATTGGCCAATGCGAGAAGACGAAGAAATCCCCTTCGTACTCACCGCCGCCCCTGAGCTCGAACGCCCAGCTCTCCCCGTAATGCCCCCACCATTTCTTGAACGGCACAGGGAACGTCATGTCGGAGACATCCTCTCCCTGCGCGAATACTTCGAACGCCGCCGGCCTGTTCTTCAGGTTCACGCGGCATATCGCCTCTGTCCAGTTCTTCGATGTCTCGTCGAGCTTCGACGGGGGCGTCTGCTCGTTAAGGTACCAGGCGTAATCTATCTTGTCCCCCTGGATGTCCATCATAGTTATCGACTTCTGGTCTATGATCTCCGACGGCTTGACGCCGCCGCGTTTTACAACCGCGAGTTCCGATATCTCGTTCCAGTCCGTCTCGTATTTTGTCGTTATGACCGGCGTATAGGTCACTTTGCGCACCCCGACTCCGTCAGGGTAAAAAGTATACCATTCGTCCGCATAAGGCCTGTCTACCGGGTCGAGCCCCCACCATTTATACTCGGGGTCCGCGAGCATGTACCTCCAGTGGACTATTACGCGCGCCTTGTTCGATTCGACTATTTCCGCGACGGACCAGCGCAATAACCTGTCGCCCATCGGCTCGCAGCAACCCTCGGTCCCGCCGCCCCATATCTCGACGAACTCGTAATAGACCGCGCATTTTTCGTCTATATGCCACCACGGGATATATTCGGCCTCGCTCCAGAATACGAACTTCGATTTTTCATAGAACGGGAACTCCCTGTCGAACGTAACTACGATGGCATCCCCGGAAAAACCCGAAAATACATAATCCCTCTTCACGGCGCCGAACCCCGTATCCCTGTCGGACTTGTCGTCCGCCGGCGTCAGCATGACCATCGGCCTCATGAAAGTCGCTATGGCCGGCGCGTTGCCTTCGGACCTCACATACGGGTAGAAATAATACGCGCCGTTGCCGGGGTCCGGCAGCGTGGAGAATTCCATCCAGCCCTCAAGCCGTTTCCCGTCCACATTCCTCTCGTATTTATAATAGAAATGCAGGCACTCCGCCTTCTCGTCCCTTATTATCCTGAACGCCTTCGCCTCATGGCCGAAGGAATCGTTGTTAAGCAGGAACTCGAACCTCGGGTTCCATTTCGAGTCCTGTTTGATGAAGTCCTGGCCGTCCCTTATCGCGAAGACCCTGACGGTCTTATCGCCGCGCTTGTCCTGCTTTCGCTCTATCCCGACGAAATTCGACGGGTCGGGTTTGCCGTCCTTATCCCTGAAGAGCATAATTCCGCAGGTCCCGTCGAGCGGCTTGAACTCCGCCTGCGCGTCGAAATTCCCGCCGAACTTGCTCGGGTTATATATCCCGAATACACCCACCCTGTCGAGCGAGATAGAGACGCCTTCGTCGTTCTCGGATACGATGCCCCCCTGCGTCGCGGGCCCGAAATAATAGGGCTCCCACTTACCGCCTTCCTCCGCGGCGCATGCCCCGAATGCGAACAGTAAGGAGAAAGCCAGCGCGGCTGCCTTAGCCATATTCTTCATTTGCCCTTCCCCGACTCTCGTAACCGCAGTTGCCCGCACGCCGCGTCGATATCCGCGCCCCGCTGGGACCTGATCGTCGAGCTTATCCCGCCCTTCTCCAGCGCTTCCTGGAACGCCTTCGCCTCCTTCATTGACGGCGGCGAGAACTTAAAATCCGCCACCGGGTTGAATGGTATCAGGTTGACTTTGCAGTTTAGCCCTTTCAGCAGCTTTACGAGGTTCTGCGCGTCGGTGGGCGATGCGTTCACGTCCTTTATCAGTATATATTCGAAGGTTATTATCCTGCCTTTCTCCCTCGTGTATTCCTTGCATACGGTCATGAGTTTCCCGAGCGGGTAGACGTTATTGATAGGCATAAGTTTAGAGCGGGTCTTGTCGTCGGCGGCATGCAGCGACACGGAGAGTTCGAACTGCTCCTTCTCCTGCATATACCTCTGGATCCCGGGGATGTGGCCCGCGGTCGACACCGTTATCTTCCTCGCGCCTATCCCGAGCCCGTGCGGGGAGTTCATTATCTCGACGGCTTTCATCACATTGTCGTAATTCGAGAGCGGCTCGCCTGTCCCCATCATCACTACGTTCGTTATCCTTTTGCCCTTGCGCGTGAGGCCGTCCTGTATCGCGAGCGCCTGGGAGAGTATCTCGCCGCAGGCAAGGTCCCTCTTGAATCCCGCGAGCCCGCTCGCGCAGAAATAGCACCCGTAAGCACATCCGGCCTGCGACGAAAGGCATACCGTCTGCCTGCTCGCTCCGCCTGCGGGGTCCTTCGCCGGGATAAGGACCGACTCGACGGTCTCTCCGTCGGAGAGGGCGAAAAGGTATTTGCTCGTCCCGTCCGACCTCGATACCTGTACACTGACAAGGGCTACGCCCGATATCACGTACTTATTCGACAGGTAATCGCGTAATTTCGCCGGCAGGTCCGTCATGTCGGCGAAGGATTTCGCGCCTTTCTTATATATCCACTCGAAGACCTGCTCGGCCCTGTATGCCGGCTCGTTCAAACTTTTGAACTTCGCGTAGAGCTGCGCGAG
>JAKLIT010000011.1 GCA_022709465.1 Candidatus Omnitrophota bacterium
CCGGTGATACTGACCGGCGCAGGGAAAGACGTCGGCCTCGCAGAAAAGATCGCCGGCATGATGAAAAAGAAGCCTGTTATCGCCGCGGGCACGACCTCGCTGAGGCAGCTTGCCTCGATAATGAAACGCGCGGCGCTCGTCGTCTCGAACGATTCGGGGCCGATGCATATAGCGGTCAGCCAGGGCGCGAAGACAATAGCGATATTCGGGCCGACCGACCCTAAACTTACGGGGCCGTACGGCAGCGGAATATATAAGGTATTGCAGAAGAGTTCCGGGAAACCGGGATGCAAGATACCGTGCTACAACCTGCGTTGCGAGGACGCCCTTTGCATGAAAGCGGTATCGGTAGATGACGTCATGCGCGAAGCGGAAGGGCTCCTCAAATGAAAAGCGCGAAGAAGATACTTGTTATAACTTTAAGCAATATAGGCGATGCCGTGCTGACGCTGCCGGTGATGGACGCGCTGCGCGCGCAATACGGCGAAGCGGAGATAGACGTGGTCGCGGGACCGCGTTCCGCGGAGGTCTTCTTATCGGACCCGAGGATTAATAAAGTATACGTATATGATAAGTCGGCCCCGTTGGCGCGTAAGGCCGGCCTCATGTTAGAATTAAGGAAGAGGCGGTATGACCTGCTAGTGGACCTGCGCAACAGCATGTTCGGGTTCTTTGCCGGCGCAAGGGCTTCCAACGGGCCCGCCAAGGTGACAGCGGGCGAAGCAAAACACAAGACTGAGGAGCATCTCGACAGGATAAGGCAGCTCGGTATAGACGCGAAATACGCGCCGTCGCCGGTCTGGATAGGGAAGCACGACGAGGAGAAGGCCAGGATCCTTCTGAGGGATAAAGGCATATCGGACGCCGACAGGTTGATATGCGTAAGCCCGGGCGCGAAGAGCCATATAAAGAAGTGGAGCGAGGGCGGATTCGCCAAGGCCTGCGACATGCTTGCCGCGTCGTATAAGATGAAGGTCGTGTTCGTCGGCGACGCCTCCGAGAAGGAGACATGCCAGAGGATAATTAACATGATGCGCAGTTACGCCGTCTCGACCGCAGGTTCGACGAACCTGCGCGAACTCGCGTGGATCATAAAACGCTCGTCGCTGCTGATAACCAACGACAGCGCGCCTTTGCACATAGCGGGTTCCGTCGGGACGCCGGTTGTGGCGATATTCGGCCCGACCGACCCGAAAAAATACGGGCCAAGGCAGGGTGCGGGAGTCGCGGTCAGCAGGAAGCTCCACTGTTCGCCGTGTGAGGCCGCGCAGTGCAGGTATAACCTTGAATGCATGAAATCCGTGACCGTCGAAGAGGTATTTGATACCGCGAAAAAGGTGCTGGATGCCGGAAAATAAGAGAAGATACAGGATACTGATAATCAGGACCGACAGGATAGGCGATGTCCTGCTCTCCACGCCCGCGATAAAGGCCGTGAGGGACGCGTACCCGAACGCGCATATCGCGATGATGGTAAGGCCGTATGTCGAGGATATCGTAGACGGCAACCCTTATCTCGACGAGGTCATCCTCTACGACAAGGATAACGAGCAGAAGGGGGTTTTGGCGACATTAGCTTTCATAGTAGGCCTTAGGCGAAAGAGGTTCGACCTCGCGATAGTCCTGCACCCGACGGTCAGGTCCAACCTGATACCTTTCCTCGCCGGCATACCCGAACGCGCCGGCTATGACAGGAAATGGGGTTTCCTTCTTACCAAGCGGCTGAAGGACACGAAACACCACGGTGAGAAGCACGAGATAGATTACAGCCTCGACGTCCTGCGGCCTATCGGGATAACGTCGAAGGACAGGGCGCTTTACATGCCCGTGAAGCCGGAATACGAGAGGGTCATAGAGCGTTTCATGGACCTCGCCGACCTCGGGAACAGGGATATCATAGTAGCGATAAGCCCGGGGGCGAGCTGCCCGTCGAAGCGCTGGCCCGCTTACAGGTTCGGCCGCGTGGCGGATGAGCTTATCGGAAGGCGCGGCGTAAAGGTAGTCATCATAGGCGGGCCGTCCGACAAGAAGACGGTAGGCGAAGTGAAGACGGGAATGTTGCACAGCCCGATAGTCCTGTCGGAGGAACATTCTCTCGGCGAGGTCGCGGCGCTGCTGAAGAGGTGCAAATTGCTGATCTCTAACGACTCCGGCCCGGTGCATATCGCGGTAGCGGTCGGGACCCCGGTCATCTCGATATTCGGCAGGCTGGACCCGGGGCTTTCACCACAGAGGTGGGGGCCTGTCGGGCCGCGCGACATCGTTATACATAAGGATGTCGGCTGCGAGGAATGCCTCGCGCACAACTGTAAACTCAGCTTCAAATGCCTCGAGGCCGTCACCGTCGAAGATGTCCTTTCGGCGGCGGAAGGGCTCCTCGGCGGCAATTGACATAAGACGTTAATAGTGGTAAACTTTTCGACAACAGAAAGCAAGGTAAACCATGAAATTCTTAGTGACCGGAGCGGCAGGCCTCATAGGCTCCAACCTCGCATTAGAACTCCAGAAGCACGGCAAAACCATCGCTTTAGACGATCTTTCGGCAGGCAGGAAAGAGAACCTCGCGCGATTTAAAGGGGCGATGGTCATCGCGGATATACGCAAGGTGGATTATTCGAAGTTCCTCGACAGGTGCGACGCGGTATTCCACCAGGCCGCCATCACCGATACGACCGTAATGGACAGGAACCTTATGCTTTCGGTCAACGTCGACGCCTTCAAGAGGCTCCTCATCTACGCTAAATCGATCGGATGCAAAAAGATAGTGTACGCGTCGAGCGCCGCGACATACGGCAAGGGCAAGGTCCCGATGAAAGAGACGGACAAGCCCGCGCCCGCCAACATCTACGGAGAAAGCAAGGTCCGCATGGAGCAGGTAGCGAAGGCGTTCGTGAAAGAGAACCCGGACTTCTCCGTCGTTGGGCTGCGTTATTTCAACGTCTACGGCCCCGGCGAGACGCACAAGAAGAAGGCGGCGAGCATGATATACCAGCTCTACCTGCAGATGGCCTCGGGCAAACGGCCGAGGGTCTTCAAGTGGGGGGAACAATACCGCGATTTCATATACGTCAAGGACGTTGTCGCAGCGAACCTGAAGGCGATGGCGTATAAAGGCAGCGGCGCCTTCAATGTGGGCACAGGCGCGCCCGCCACGTTCAACGAGGTCATAGCGGCCCTGAACAGGGCGCTGAAGAAGGACCTGACGCCCGACTATTTCGATAACCCTTACGGTTTTTACCAGGAAAGGACGCACGCCGATATGGCGCTGTCGAAGGCAGTGCTCAAGTTCACCGCGAAATACGGCATAGAAGCGGGGATAAAAGATTACGTATCGATCCTGAAAAAACAGAAAAGGCGTTGATATGCTGAAAAAAACCGATCTGGAAAAATTCAACAGCACTATTTCGAGGTTCAGCGGCGCGAAGGTCCTCGTCGTCGGGGACCTGATACTCGATGAGTTCATCTGGGGCGATTCCTCGAGGATTTCGCCGGAGGCGCCGGTACCGGTCGTGCTTGTGGGCAGGGAATCGATGATGCCCGGAGGCGCGGCCAACGTCGCGAGCAACATTAGCGCGATAGGAGCGAAGGCCTATCTGGCCGGGGTAATAGGCCGCGACGCGCACGGGCGCCAGCTCGAGACGATATTGAAGCAGAGGGACGTCGACCTCGAAGGCGTCATCTCGGATCCCGAGAGGCCGACGACGCTCAAGACGAGGGTCGTGGCGCGCCACCAGCAGGTGGTAAGGATAGACCGCGAGAGCGCGAAGCCGCTCGCGGAATCGCTGAACAGGGAACTCGTGGCGTACATAAAATCAAAAATAAAAGAGGTCGACGGCGTCATCATAGAGGACTACGGCAAGGGCGTCATAACGCCCGGGCTGCTTAAAGAGATCGTCCCCCTCGCGAGAAAGCACAGGAAGATAATAACCGTGGACCCGAAGGAAGAGCATATTTCGTATTACAAGGGAGTGACGGCCATCACCCCGAACCGCAAAGAAGCGGAAGCCATGGGCGGCATAAAGGCCAAGGACGATCCAGCGCTGGATAAGCTCGGAAAGTCGTTGCTGGAAAGGCTGAAACTGCAGGCGGCGCTTATAACTTTAGGAGAGAACGGCATGAGGGTCTTTGAGCGCGGAGGTAAGATAACGCAGATACCTACGGTCGCGCAGGAGGTCTTCGACGTCTCGGGCGCCGGTGACACGGTCATAGCTACTTTTACGGCGGCATTATGCGCCGGCGCGAAGATGATAGAGGCCGCGCATATCTCCAATTTCGCGGGCGGCATAGTGGTCGGGAAGGTCGGCGTCGCGTCGACATCCCAAGCAGAATTGAAAGCCCGCATAAGGGACCACCATTGGCAGCCATGACCCGAGGAGGCATCTGAATGGACGCGATCGGTGTTATCCCGGCGAGGTACGGCTCGACGAGGTTCGAGGGAAAAGTCCTCGCGGACCTTCTGGGAAAACCCGTCATACAGCATGTATGGGAGAATGCCAAGAGGGCCGCGACGCTCGATGACCTCGTGGTCGCCACCGATGATGAACGTATCCTTGATGCCGTGGAGGCGTTCGGCGGCAAGGCGGTCATGACCGCTAAGGAACACCGGACCGGGACCGACAGGTTGAGGGAGGTGGCGAACCCGGTCGAGGCGAGGGTCGTCGTGAACATACAGGCGGACGAGCCGCTCCTGCATCCGTCTATGATAGACGATGTCGTCACTCCGCTCCTTCACGGCAGGGAATTGGCGATAACGACGCTGAAGAAGAAGATAACCGACCCGGAAGACCTGCGCAACCCGAACGTCGTAAAGGTCGTGGCCGACAAGAACGGCTACGCGCTTTACTTTTCGCGTTCGGCGATACCTTTCCCGCGTTTCCATGAAAACATCGTGTTCTACAAGCATATAGGGCTTTACGCCTTCACGAAGGATTTCCTTTTCACTTTCACGACACTCCCGACCTCGTCCCTCGAAGGGGCCGAGGGGCTTGAGCAGCTTCGCGTCCTCGAGAACGGTTACAGGATAAAAGTCGTCGAGACCCAGTTCGATACGATAGGCATCGACACTCCTGAAGACCTCGAGCGCGCGAGGGAGGTCCTAACCTTGAGGGATAAATGACAGCGCAAGCACGCGGCACAAAATATATATTCATCACCGGGGGAGTGGTATCTAGCCTCGGCAAGGGAATAGCTTCCGCCTCTATCGGCAAACTGCTTGAGGCCAAAGGAATAAAGGTCACCCTGCAGAAGCTCGACCCGTACATCAACGTGGACCCGGGCACGATGAACCCTTTCCAGCACGGCGAGGTCTACGTGACCGACGACGGCGCCGAGACCGACCTCGACCTCGGCCATTACGAGAGGTTCACGTCGGTGGTCATGGGCAAGGACAATAACGTCACGACCGGCAAGATATACAACTCCGTAATAACGAAAGAGCGCCGCGGCGACTATCTCGGCGGGACGGTCCAGGTTGTCCCCCACATAACGAACGAGATCAAGGAATCGATAAAGAAGGTAGGCAGGGCCAGGGGTGTAGACGTGGTCCTCTGCGAGATAGGCGGCACCGTCGGCGATATCGAATCCCTGCCGTTCCTCGAGGCGATCAGGCAGCTGAGGCTCGAGAAGGGCCGCGGCAACGTGCTCAACATCCACCTTACCCTCGTGCCGTATATAAGGGCCGCGGGCGAACTGAAGACGAAACCGACCCAGCATTCGGTGCAGAAACTCCGCGAGATAGGCATCCAGGCGGATATCCTGCTCTGCAGGACGGAGAAATCCCTCTCGAAGAAACTGAAGGAGAAGATCGCGCTGTTCTGCAACGTCGACGAGGACGCGGTTTTCGAGGCGAAGGACGTCAGGGACATCTACGAAGTCCCGGTCATGTTCAAGGATCAGGGGCTCGACAAGGTCATAGTCAAGATGCTCGACCTGCACGGCCGCGACAAGGGGCTCAAGGACTGGGAAGAAAAGGTGATCAAGCCGTCGCTGAACCCGTCGGCATGCGCCGTCATAGCGGTGGTCGGCAAATACATAGAATTGCAGGACGCATACAAGTCGATATACGAGGCGCTCAAGCACGGCGGCATCGCAAATAACGCGCGTGTTGAGATAAAGAGGGTCGAGTCGGAGAAGATCGAGCAGTTCGGCGCCGAAAAATATTTAGGCGACGTAGACGGCGTGCTCGTCCCCGGAGGTTTCGGGACGAGGGGCATAGAAGGCAAGATAAAGGCGATAAGATACGCAAGGGAGAACAAGGTGCCTTTTTTCGGGATATGCCTCGGCATGCAGTGCGCGACGATCGAGTTCGCGCGCAACGTCTGCGGCCTCGAAAGGGCGAATTCAACGGAGTTCGACAAGAACACGCCCAATCCCGTGATAAGTTTGATCGAGGAACAGAAGAAAGTGACACAGCTCGGCGGAACTATGCGCCTCGGGAAATACCCGTGCAGGGTCAGGAAAGGGACGAAGACATTCGACGCTTACCGCAAGGAGCTCGTATACGAAAGGCACCGCCACAGGTATGAGTTCAACGGAAAGTACAAGGATATCATGGCGAAGAACGGCCTTATAGTGACGGGCGTATACCCGAAGGCGAACCTCGCGGAGATAATAGAGCTGCAGGAGCACCCGTGGTTCATAGGGTCGCAATTCCACCCGGAGTTCAAATCAAAGCCGGACGACTGCCAGCCGCTTTTCAGGGAGTTCGTGAAGGCGTCGTTGGGGTCCGGCACTAAAAGGAGCTAAAACGTGGCAAAGACCGTATCTATCGGAAAGATAAAGATCGGCGGGGATAACCCGCTGGTACTGATAGCCGGGCCGTGTGTGATAGAGAGCGAATCGTCGGCCATCCGGCACGCGCGCGCGATAAAGAAGGTCGCGGACAGGCTCGGCATCCCGTATGTCTATAAGTCAAGCTACGATAAGGCCAACAGGACATCGGTCAAATCTTTTCGCGGCCCGGGGCTCGAAAAAGGGCTGAAGATACTGAAGGCGGTAAAGGCAGCCGCGGGCGTGCCTGTATTGAGCGACGTGCACTGCAAGGAAGATCTCGTTGCGGCCGCTAAGGTCCTCGACGTCATCCAGGTGCCGGCGTTCCTTTCGAGGCAGACGGATTTCATCATAGCCGCGGCAAGGACCGGGAAGGTCGTTAACATAAAGAAGGGGCAGTTCATGGCACCGTGGGACGTGAAATTCGCGGCCGAGAAAGCGTCGGCGGCGGGGAATAGGTCGATCATAATAACTGAACGCGGCGCCAGTTTCGGGTATAACAACCTCGTAAGCGACATGAGGTCGCTCGCGATACTCGGTGAACTCGGCTACCCGGTCGTATTCGACGCGACGCATTCCGTGCAATTGCCGGGAGGCCAGGGCGAGTCGTCCGGAGGCGAGAGCAGGTTCATACCGGTGCTCGCGCGCGCGGCTGTGGCCGCGGGATGCGACGGCCTTTTCCTTGAGGTCCACGAGGACCCGAGGTGCGCGCTTTGCGACGGCCCGAACTCGGTAGCGCTCAAAGACCTCGAGGAGCTCCTTATTACGGTAAAGGAGATACACGAGATAGTAAGGGACAATACGGGCAAGGAGAGGCGCAAATGATAAAGCGCGCGAAGGAAGTCCTCAGGATAGAAGCGGCCGCGGTATCGTCGCTGATACGCAGGATAGACAAAAATTTCGAGAAAGCGGTCAGGGCGGCCCTCGCGTGCAAGGGAAAGCTCGTAGTGACGGGCATGGGCAAGCCCGGTTTCATCGGCGCGAAGATATCGGCAACGCTCTCGTCGACGGGGACGCCGAGCCTTTACCTGCACCCGGCGGATGCCATACACGGCGACCTCGGAAGGGTAACGAAGGACGATGTCGTGCTCGCGATATCGAACTCCGGCGAGACGGAGGAGATAATAAGGCTACTGCCTACGCTGAAGAAGATCGGGACGAAGATAATAGCGATGACCGGCAACACGGATTCCACTCTCGCGAAGCACAGCGATATAGTGCTGGATGTAGCCGTGAAGAAGGAAGCATGCCCGCTCAACCTCGCGCCGACCGCTTCGACTACGGCAATGCTCGCGATGGGTGACGCGCTTGCTGTCGCGCTGCTGGACCGCAGGGGGTTCAGGCGTGAGGATTTCGCGCTGTACCATCCGGGCGGCTCGCTCGGCAAGAGGCTTATACTGAAGGTCGAGGATATTATGAGGAAGGGGAAGGCGAACCCGGTCGTCGGCGCCGATATGAAGATCAAAGATGTGCTGCTTAGGATCACCGGCGCGCGCGCCGGTTCGGCGAGCGTAGTTGATAAAAGGGGCGTACTGGCCGGTATATTCACCGACGGGGACCTTCGCAGGCACCTCGGCACGGACCCGATGCTTTCTCTCAAGCCGGTAAAGCAGGTCATGACGAAGGGTCCCGTGACGATCTCTAAGGATATGCTTGCTGCGGACGCGTTCCGTGTCATGCGGGAGAAGAGGATAGACGAGATACCCGTTGTCGACAAATCGAAGAGGCCCATAGGCCTCGTGGACGTCCAGGACCTGCTGAAGGCGGGGCTCGTATAGCCGATGGATATATCCGAAAAAGCGAAAAAGATAAAACTCCTTGTCCTTGACGTCG
Source organism: Candidatus Omnitrophota bacterium (assembly GCA_022709465.1). Next base: position 8,602 of record JAKLIT010000011.1, read on the forward strand.
ACGGGGTCATGACAGACGGCAGGGTGTATTACGACGATTTCGGCGACCAGCTTAAGGCGTTCGACATACAGGACGGCTACGGGCTGACGCTCTGGTGGAAGGCGGGGCTCAAGTCCGCTATCATAACCGCGAAGAAATCCCGCATCGTTACCCGCCGCGCGAAGGCATGCCATATCGATAAGGTCTTTATGGGCGCGCGGGACAAAGGCACCGAATACGAAAAATTACTTAAGATATTCAAGGTCACCGACGAAGAGGCCTGTTTCATCGGTGACGACCTGATAGACCTGCCTGTCATGAGGCGGGCGGGGCTGGCCGTCGCGGTGCCGTACAGCCGCCCTGAACTTAAAGCCATATCCCATTACACCACCATTGCTGAAGGCGGCCGCGGGGCGATAAGGGAGATCGTCGAGATCATCCTCAAAGCCCAGTCCAAATGGCACAGTTGACAAAAAAAATCTCCTAACGTATACTATGTTTCAATAAAAGGAGAACCGATGCCGAAAAGAGAGAAAAAATCTCTCGGGGAAGCGCTCGTCGAACTCGGCCTCATAGATGCTGAGAAGCTCAAAAAGGCGAAAGCGGAGGTCGAAAAGACCAAAGAGCCGCTTCGGCGCGCGCTCGTGAAGCTCGGCATGGTCGACGAGGACGCCATCCTTTCCTTTTTTGAAGGGCAGATGGGTATCCCTCGCATCGATTTCTCCAATTATATCCTCGATCCGAAGGTAGTCGAGCTCCTCCCGGAAACATTCTGCAGGAAAAATTCCGTGCTTCCGCTGTTCAAGATCGCAGACACGCTGACCATCGCGATGACCGACCCTATGGACGTATTCGCGATAGACGAGGTCCGCGCGAGAACAAAATGCGAGGTCGAGCCGGTGGTTGTCTCGGACAGGGACCTGCAGCGCGTCTTCGACCAGTATTACGGCGCGAAAGGCACGATGGATGATATAGTCAAATCCATCGACAAGGATAAGCTGTCGGCCAAGGAAGGGGCGGAACCTGAGCTGAAGGCACTCGAAGGGCTCGTCGATGAGGCGCCGGTCGTCCGGCTCGTGAACCTTGTCGTCATGGAAGCCCTTAAAGCCGGGGCGTCCGATATCCATATCGAGCCGGAAGAGGAAAGCCTGCTGACGAGATACAGGATAGACGGTGTCCTGCACGAGGTCGTCTCTCCCCCGAAGAACCTGCAGGCGGCGGTCATATCGCGAATAAAGATACTCAGCGGCATGAACATCGCCGAGCGCAGGATACCCCAGGACGGCAGGTTCCAGCTGAAGTTAGAGAACCGCCAGATAGATTGCAGGGTTTCCACGATACCGACCGTATACGGAGAGAACGTGGTAATCAGGCTGCTCGACCTTAACAGCGTCCTGCTTGGATTGAGCGACCTGGGTTTCTCGAAGGACGACCTTACCGTATATGAGAAGCTCATACATAAGCCGTACGGCATAATACTCGTTACCGGGCCTACCGGCTCGGGCAAGACGACCACGTTGTATTCGTCATTGAGCACGATAAATTCCCCGGAAAAGAACATCGTAACGATAGAGGACCCCATCGAATACCGTCTCCATATGGTCCGGCAGATGCAGATCAACCCGAAAGCGGGCCTGACATTCGCGAGCGGACTTCGCTCTATACTGCGCCAGGACCCCGACATCGTGATGGTCGGCGAGATCCGCGACCTCGATACCGCTGAAGTCGCTATACAGGCCGCGTTGACCGGCCACCTCGTCCTGAGCACCCTTCACACGAACGACGCGCCCGGCGCGATAACGCGCCTCATCGACATGGGCCTCGAGCCGTTCCTCGTCTCATCGTCGATAACAGGCGTCATCGCGCAACGCCTCGTTCGGCTAATCTGCCCCGATTGCAAGAGGGATTATAAGCCTTCGGACAAGGTCCTAGAGGATGTCGGCATGATCTCATACAAGGACAGCGTAAAATTCTACCATGGCAAGGGCTGCGATAAGTGCATGCAGACCGGATACAGGGGCAGGATAGGGATATTTGAGCTTATGGTGCCGAGCGATGAGATACGCGGGTTAACGGTGGCCAAGGCCTCCGCATCGGATATAAGGAAGGCCGCGCTTAAGGCGGGCATGAAGACGATGCAGCAGGACGGGCTAGAAAAGGTCAAGGCGGGCAAGACGACACTAGAGGAAGTCATGCGCGTCACGCAGCAGGAAGAGTAGGCGATGCCGAATTTCCGTTACAAGGCGAGGGACCAGGCGGGCAAACTCGTCGAAGGTTCGATGGAATCCGCCACCGAGCACGAGATGGCCGAAAAGCTCCGGAAGATGGGATATGTCGTCACGGGCGTCTCTCCGGCGGCGGGCAGTGTCTCATTAGAGGAGATACTCGGCGGATTTAACAGGATAAGCGTCGAGGACACGATCTTCTTTAATATACAGCTTTCGAACATGCTCGACGCGGGGCTTCCACTGCTGACATGCCTTAATTCGATATCGCTGCAGGCGGAGAACAGGCAGATAAAGAAGGTGATCTCCGATGTAGGGCTCAAGGTCGAGACGGGCTTTTCCCTTTCAGAGGCGATGGCAAGCCACCCGGGTGTCTTCTCGCACCTTACGATAAGCATGGTAAAAGCCGGTGAGGCGAGCGGGAACCTCCCCATCGTGCTCAAGAGGCTTGCGGATTTCGGTGAGAGTGAGATGGACCTCAGGCAGAGGGTCAGCGCGGCGCTCGTATACCCCGCCATACTTACGCTTGCCGCCTCCGCAGCGGTGATATTCATAGTCACCTCGGTGATCCCGAAATTCGCGGAGATATTCGACAAGTTCCATGTCCAGCTCCCGCTGATAACGCGGATGCTAAACTCAACCGGGATAGCGCTAAGGAGCTACTGGCATCTCTACTTGCTCGCGGCGCTGGCGATCGCCCTTGCGGCGCGGATCTATGTGAATACGCGTGTCGGCCGCCTGCAGTTCGACCAGTTGAAGCTCTCGCTGCCGGTGATCGGCCCGCTGATGAGGAAGGCCGCCATATCCAGGGCCGGGCGGACATTGGCCACGCTATTCTCGAGCGGCGTGCCGATACTCGAATCGCTCGAGATACTGGAGGGCACTATCGGCAACGAGGTCCTCGCCCGCGTAATGGCGACCGTCCGCGAGGCGGTGCGCGGCGGCAGCAAGATCTCGGAGCCGCTTAAGGTAAGCGGAGAGTTCCCTCCCGATACCATCCAGATGATCGCGGCAGGCGAAGAGACCGGCAACCTCGATGTGATGCTCAATAAGGTCGCCGACCTCTATGATTCGGCTGTCGCTTACAGCATAAAAAAACTTACGGCATTCCTTGAACCTGCATTCTTGTTGATAATGGGTTCCGTCGTGGCGGTCATAATGGCCTCGACATTAATACCGATGTTCGACCTGATAAAGATACTCAGGCGATAAAAAAGAGGAGGTAGTAAGATGAGGAAAGGGTTTACGCTGATAGAGCTGCTGATAGTCATCATGGTGATAGCGATACTGATCGGTATAGCCCTGCCGAGGTTCCGCGGGATGCAGGAAGAGGGCAACGTCGCGAAGGCGAAGGGCGAGCTCGTCACCCTGCAGGCGGCGGTGGAGAGCTATTATATGCACAACAATAACACTTATCCGGCCGCGCTCGCGAACCTCACGACCGCGACCCCGCAGATCGTGGACGCGACGCTTCCCGAAGACCCGTTCAACGTCGGCAACGATTACGGTTACGCGCAGTCCCCGGACGGCAGGTACTATGTCCTCTACTCCGTCGGGACCGGCGGCAACGGCAGCGCGTCTGTAGCCAACACCGGCGTCATAACCGAGACGAACGGGACTAGCTGCATATACGTATCTAACGCGGGACGCGACACGCAGCCCTAACGTGCGTAGCAGGAAAGGCTTTACGCTTCTTGAAGTCCTGTTGGCCGTTGTCCTAATGGCCGGCGGTTTCATAGCCCTGTCACAGGCGGTCGTGACGGGGCTTTTTGTCACCGGGGGCAGCGAGCAGGAGCTCACGGCCGCGAACCTCGCCCAGGAACGCATGGAAGACATCAGGAACACGGCATACGCGTCCATTGCGAACGAAGCCCGCGCTCCGGTCGCCGGTTTCACGTCATACGAGAGGGAAGTGTCGGTCACTACCCCGCTGGCAAGCTTGAAGCAGGTGAACGTGACCGTCTATTGGCAGTCGAAATCAAATGAATTGAGCTTCACTCTGGTGACGTATGTCTCGGACATATAAAAAACGGGGATTCACCGTCATAGAGCTCGTGATATCGGTTTTCCTCGTGGCCGCGCTGCTTGGCGCGGCCGTGATGGTCTATAATTTCGGTTTCGACGTCTCGTACTCGCAATGGAAACGCACGGGGATCAAGGGGGAGGTCTCGAGGACGCTTGCCTCGCTCTCTGCGGAACTTCGCCGCGCGACTTCCCTTGTGTCGGGCCAGGCGCTCGAGCGCAGCATACGGTTTACGATAGATACTGACGGCAACGGCTCGGAAGAGACGATACAATACACGTGGGATAACACCGCGGGCAATCCGCTTGAGAGGACCTTAACCTCGACGGTCCCCGTAGTGAATTCCACGGACACCGCGGTAAATTCCGTTGATTCGATGGCGTTCTCCTATTACGACCAAAACGACAACCTCCTGTCATTCCCCGTCACGGCGTCACAGGCAAGGGCGGTCGCGGTCACGATAACGGTCACCGACGGCGATGAGACGTTCACGCTGCGTTCGAAGGTAAAATTGAGGAATATCTGACAGATGCGCAACAGGCACGGCGCCGGTTCGCTGCTGATACTCGTGTTCCTGCTGATGGTATCGATGAGCCTCTTTGTGGCGGGGCTCATGTTCATCGCGTCGCACGAGATCCGCGATACCGCTTTCGGCGCGAATGATTACAGGCTGCTGCACCTGGCGGATGCCGGTGTCGACAGGGCTTTAAGGCAGCTGCGCGCGGACTACGTTACCTCGACTCAGACAGGGGAGGCGGACCTCCGCGGCGCGGATACCTCGTTATGCGTCAGCGTAAGCAGCGCTACCCGGTTATCGTATATCGACAACAGCAGCTCGACTTTAAACAATAACGGCGACCAGGCGATAATCAGGACCTTCGATTCGAATTACACCCAGGCGCGCATCGTTTCGGTGTTGCTCTTCGCGAGGGCCAGCAGGGCCACGGGAGGCACCGGCGCCACTATGCAGGCCTCATACACTACCGACGGCTCTACCTATACTACGGTCATAACGCAAGCCCTTCCGAACAGCACGACGCTCGTGGATTACTCCGCCGATATAACGGGCAGCCTGACCTGGGCCCAGATCATGAGCTCAAATTTCAGGCTGAGGGTGGTCCGGACCGCGGGCAACAGGAACATAAACCTCGACGCGCTCTGGATACGGGTCGAGTACGAGATCGACACTAATACCGAATCCTGGTTTACCGGCTCTTACGCGAGCTATCCGATAAACCTCGGGGACGGCGCGGTCCAGTCGGTATCGATCACCGATGAGTCAGGAAAGGTCCACTTGAATTACGCGACACAGGGATTGCTGCGGTACCTTATGGAGGAACGCGGGATCGCGAGCGGCACCGCCAATACGGTCGCGACGAATATCGTCAATTACCGCGGGGCGGCGCTCACGAACCCGTTCGATTCAATAGAGGAAGTCCAGAGAGTGACCGGCATGACGCAGGCGATATACGACGCGATAAAGGACTACATAACGGTATATTCCTATATCAACCCGTACTCATACAGGCCTCCGGCCTCGGGCACAACCTCGCGCGCCCCGATAAATATCAACACCGCGCCGCGCGAGGTCCTGGAAGCGGTCTTCGATAACCTTTCGCTCGGCGCGACCGACGCCGCGAGCCTTGCCACCGACATAATCAACGCTCGCGCGTCGAGCCCGTTCACGTGTTTCTACCATTGGGATACCGCCGTGACAACGGACCTCTACGGCCTTATTACGACGCGCGCCTACCTGAGCACAAGCGGCAATCCGGACGAGCGCGACAGGGTCCTCGACACCTCCGACGCGTCGTCGCTCATTCCCGTCAGCGGATCAGCCTCGTATACGAACCCCGCCGCAGAATTTTGTTACGCAACGTCAGCTTTTGAGGTACAATCTGTAGGCAGGGCAATGGGCGTCGACTTTAGGGTCACGACGAAAATAAAGGACGACCCGCGCGATACGGGAAATATCAGGACATTCTATAATTATACAGGCGACACGACAGCGATAGGCCATCGCAGGGAAAACTACGAGTGATGAATATGGGGCAGAAGGACGTATTCCTCGGCATAGACATAGGCAGTTCCCGCATAAAGGCCGTCGAGCTCGACCTCGGCGCCGCCGGGGGGCCTGCCGTAAGGAAAGCGAACATAGTGCCCAGGTCCGCGGGCCTCGGCAAGGCGCTCGCGGGCATGCAGGCCAAAGGCGCCAGGGCCATAGGCATCGTTGACTGCCCTACATCCTGCCTGCGTTACTTCACCGTACCGGTCATGCCCGATAAGGAGCTCGGGGAAGCGATAAAGTGGGAAGCTAAGGATAAGGTATCGTACCCGCTCGACGAGGCGGTCATCGGCTATGAGACGCAAGAGGAGGCGGGCGAGGACGGGCTGAAGAAATTACGCGTGAAATTCGTCGCGTCCCCGAAGAAGTTCGTCGACGAGATGACCTCACTTATGGCAGAGGCGGGAGTCGAGCCGGTCGCGATAACCGAACCCCCGCTCGCGATAGAGAACGTTGCGCAGCGCCTCGGCATCGGGTCAAGCACGGCGGCGGTCATGGATATCGGCGCGGAATCGACGGGCATAAGCATATTCAGGGACGGGTCATTGAAATTCTACAGGAAGATAGGGTCCGGAGGCGTCGCTATAACCAAGGCGATCACTTCCGTCCTGGTAACTGAACAGGGCCGTGTGGAGCTCGGCTACGAAGACGCGGAGGACCTAAAAATAAAATACGGGATACCTCCGCTGCCGGGCACCGACCTGCTGGACGGGAAGATAAACAGCCAGCAGTTGCTTTCGCTGATCAGGCCGGCCACCGAGCGGCTCGTCCAGGAGGTAGAGCGCTCTTTCGAATATTACAGCGACGGTTCGTTAGGCGACAAGGTAAGATCAGTTGTGCTCGTCGGCGGCGGAGCTTCGTTGAAGGGCCTCGCGCATTTCCTGCAGGACGCACTGGATATGCCCGTATCGGTCGGTGACCCTTTCAAGGGGATGATCGTTGCGAATAACGCGGCCATGCCCGGCGCGGAGCCCCACATGTTTGCCGACGCGGTCGGCGCGGCATTAAGCGAAGGCAAAGGCATAAACCTGCTGCCTTTGGAGATCAGGCATAAGACCGCGCGGACTTTCGGGAAGGCAGCGGTCGAGTCGGCAGCGGTCGCGGCGGTGGTCCTGCTCATACTCGGTTTCGTCGGCCAGCAGATGCGCTTATCGAGCTACGAAAAGAAGATAAAATACGGCGACAAGGAGCTCGAGGCGATGAGGCCACAGATACAGATAGCGCTCAACTATGAGCGCATCAAACAGGATAACGATAAAAAGAAGGCCTTCATGGCGAAGATGCTGTACGAGGAGCCGCCGCTGAAGGAAGTGCTAAAGGAGCTCAGCAACAAGATACCGAGCGAAGCGGTGCTCACGGGCATAAGGATAGACGATAAGGACCTGATCATTAAGGGCGAGATACGCGGGGAAGTGACCAACCGCGAGGAAGCCCTGTCCGCGATAATAACGGCGCTGGAAGGCGGCCTGTTCAGCGAGACGACGCTTATAAACGCCAGGATGAGCGAAGATTCCAAGACAAAGGCGGAGTTCGAGATAAAATGCGAATTTTAAACAGGATAACGCTGCCGTCCGGATTGTTTGCCCGGAAGAAGGCCATCGCGATGTCGGCGGCCGGCATCATGGTCTTTGCCGTGGTCTTCGCGCTCGTCATCTCCCCGACGCAGAAAAAGATAATATCCAAGAAGAAGGAATGGAAGCAGGTGGAGGCCATGCTCGCGGAAAGCAGGATCAAGCAGAGCGCGGCATACAAGATAGACAAGGCGGGCATAGAGGCGGAGTCCGCCGCGCTGAAGAGGAAACTGCCGCCCAGGAGCAACACGTCGGCGGTCATCGACGAGTTGACTAGGAAGGGCAAGGCGCTGAATATCGAGTTCATCACGATAGACCCGCAGGAAGAGAGGAGTGCCACCCCCGGTTCGCGCCAGTCGGCGGACGGGTTCCGGTATTCGGTGCTACCGATAGGTATAGACATGCGCGCTTCGTTCAGGAGCATCGGAGAATACCTAAATGTCGTGGACAACCTTGAGAGCGGGTTCGCGACCGTCGATAACGTTCAGATATCGAAGGACGACAGGATCTTCCCGAAGCTGAAGGTCCGGATGACGGTCTCCGTATATTCCATCGAGGAAGACAGTGGACAAAAATAAAAAGCAGCTTGCGGTACTCGCGGCGGTCATAATAGCGTTTGCCGTGTTCCTTTTTGCGGCAATGATGAAGCCGAAGCAGGCAAAGAAAGCGCCCGCGCTGCCGCCCGCGGCCGCCACCGCGGTAAAGGGGCCTTCCGAGACGCAGGAGCCGGGCAAGAGCTCCTTCCCGTCATGGGGCAGGGACCCGTTCGCCGTAGGCAGCGTCCCGGTGCAGGCGACCGGCGACCTTTCGCTCTCCGGTATATTCTGGGACGTGAAGAAGCCGGTATGCCTCATTGACGGAAAGATGCTAAAAGCAGGCGACGAGATATCCGGTGCGAAGGTCCTGGAGATAAACAAGGATAGTGTCCTGCTTAGGGTCGGCGACGAGCTCAGGACCCTCAGGGTCGGGCGTTAACGCTTGACTTGGAGGGTGTCTTCTGCTATCATAACACGTTGTGAAGCACAGGATCAGGAGAAGGTATCTATATTACCTTCTAAAGACAGCCAGTTTTATCTCGCTTCTCTTTCCGATTAAAATTAACAGGTTTATAGGCAGACGGATGGGGGAATGCGCCTTT
>JAKLIT010000110.1 GCA_022709465.1 Candidatus Omnitrophota bacterium
CTTGCAGTGCTCGTAATCGATACCGCAGACCTTGCCGTCCTTTATCATTATCGAGGAATCCGGGCAGTGTATCCAGCACGCGTTGCACTGGATGCATTTCTCGTTCGACCATACCGGCTTGAACGTGCGCCATGTGCCGCTGTTGTATTTCGCGGCGCTGCCGGCGTCCGGATTTATACCGCCTATCACCACTTCTTTCCAGCTGGGTAACTTTACCTTTTCCGTTTTAGCCATATTATTCCGCCTTTACCTCTTTATACGCCTGCTCTATCGCTTCAAGGTTGCCCTTGATGACCTCAGGCGTGAACTTCGACGCGAAACTCTCCTTGAACGTCTCGGTCAAACTTTCGAGCTTTATCAGGCCCGTCGCCTTCAACAGCGCGCCGACCATCGGCATGTTCGGGATGTTGCGCCCGACCTTCGCCACCGATATCGATGTCGCGTCGACCGTGAATATCTTTCCGCCCTTGATGCCGAGCTTCGCGCGTATCTCTTTCGGCGAGAAGACGGTGTTGATGACGAACGAAGTGTCGTCCTTCATGCCCTCGGTGATGTCGACGACGTCGATCAATGTCGGGTCGAGCACCACGATACAATCCGCAGCCGTTATCGAGCAGTGGATCGTTATCGGCTTGTCGCTTAACCTTGTGAAACTCCTTACGGGCGCGCCCGTGCGTTCAGCTCCGAACTCCGGGAATGCCTGCAGGTTCTTGCCTTCGCGGAGGGCCGCCTCGCCGAGCAACTTTGCCGCGGTTACCGCGCCCTGCCCGCCCCTTCCGTGCCATACTACTTCAGTTATGCCTTTCATCTTCCTTCCTGTTGTTTAAATAATACGCCATCAACGACGAGGCCGCGAAGAGGATGAAATACGCGTACAATGCGCATCCCGTGACCTCGCGTAAAATGAACCCGTAACCTTCAAGGCCTAAGTACCTGAAGCCCTGTAAAATGAACGCGTAAGCTATCCATACTACCAGCGATATCAGCAGCCACGACACACATATCAGCATGAGCAGCCCGATGACGCCGAAGAACCTCTGTCCGCAGAACGCGAAACTCCTGCCTATCGACCTGATGATGCCCCTGCTGTCCGCGGCCGCTATCGACCACGATTCCGACGCGAGCGCGAAGACCACCGCGAGGACGATCGACATGACCGCCGCCGAGGTCCCGAGCACGGCCGCCGTGAATAAATATTTTTCCGCGACCGATATGGCGCCCCCGAGCAGGAATATCGCGAGAAACGCGATAGTCCACATCGGGATGCTCAGCAGGAAACTTATGCCGAGCTGGACAAAGAAATACCTGTTGCAGTTGCGAAAGAACCCCTTGAAACCGTACCGCCCGTCCCTTATGCCGTCCCTTGCGTATGCCTGCACGCCTGCGATGATATAATTGATGCCGAGGCACATAGCCAGGAATATCAGCGCGGCTATGCCCCAGTCGCCTAAACTCTTCAGGTAAGGAGGTATCTCTTCGTTCGGGGCGGAAAAGAACCTTATGACCGCGTAAAAGACAAAAATTACCGCTATAATTGGCCATCCCTTATGGGTAACGGAAAAACCCTGGCCTACCGCCCTTGTGACCTTCAAAAGGCCTCCTTACAGGATTAAAACGGAAGGTATTGGGTTAAATTTTACCAGAGGACGGCTGTCCTGTCAAGAAATTTGATTCCTGCCTTCGAGGGCCCTGGCGAGGGTCGCCTGGTCGGCGTATTCGAGGTGGGAGCCGACGGGCAGGCCGTAAGCGATACGGCTTGTCTTAATGCTTTGATTTTTAAGGAGTTGTGATAAATAAAGGGCTGTCGTCTCGCCCTCGGTATCCGCGTCCGTGGCAAGTATTACTTCCTTTATCTTGTCGGTCTTGATCCTTCGCAGGAGCTCCTTTATCTTGAGCTCGTCCGGCCCTACGCCGTCCAGGGGCGATATAGAGCCGAGCAGGACGTGGTAGAGCCCCCTGTAGGAGCCCGTCTTCTCTATCGCGAGGATGTCCTTCGGGCTTTCGACCACAAGGACGGTCGTCTTATCCCTCTGCGGGTCGGAGCAGATATGGCAGACCTCGCCTTCGCTGAGGTTGAAGCAGTTCCTGCAGAAGACAATATTGTCCTTGAGCTTTATTATCGATTCGGAGAGTGACGCGGCGTTCTCGCGCGGGGATTTCAGGATATGCATGACTATGCGCTCGGCTGACTTAGGCCCGATGCCGGGAAGCTTCGTGAACTCGGATATGAGCTTCTCCATTGTCCTGGTGTAGCCGGGCATGCGTATTACCTTCTAGTAGGATGCGTTGTCGGTCTTCTTAAGGTTGCCGCCGAATATCTCGAGGGCCGATTTCACGACTTCGTGGGCTTCTTCTTCATGCTCTTCCTGCAGCAGGTCCTCTACGGATACCTTCTTCTCGAGGGCCTCGACGACTTTCATGTCCACTTTTATCTCGTGCTTCAATATATCGTTGAGCGCGTTCTCTATTATCTTCCTGTTGCCGTTGCTCTCGAGCGCTTCCTTGTTAAACTTGTGCTCCTTCGCGAACGCGATCGTAAGTATCCTGTCGTCGAGCCGGAGCGGCTGGGCCGGCTGGAGGAAGAGTGCCACAGACATCTTCTTCGATAATATGCCGCGCAGGAGGTTCGGCCACGTCTCGCATATCAGTTCGAACGAAAGGTCCTTGCTTGCGGCCGCAGACGGCACTATCTCTATGTCGACTTCAATATTCTTTTCTTTTATTTCGGCCTTGGCAGGTTTTGCCTCGTGTTTCTCGGGAGCAGCGGCGCCGCTTTCAAGCTTCTTCTCGAGCTTCTCTATCCGGCCGAGTATCGTAGTCAGCGACATTATGTCGTCGCGGCGCGTGAGCCGTATCGCGGCGAGCTCGAGAGGTATCCTCTGCGATATCGCGCGCCGGACCTCGTCCTGCGCGTTCATCAGCACCGTCAATATATAGAGCAGTGTCTCGTTCGTGAACGGCTTCGCCTGCTCGGAGAGCCGCGATATCATCTCTTTCGGGAGGTCTATGAGGCCGGTGAGGTCGCCGGCTTCGGCGGTCCTCGTTATGAGCAGGTTCCTGAAATGCGTGATGAGCGAATTTATGAACTGGGGTATGTCCTTGCCTCCGCTTATCATCCCGTCGACGATCTTCAGTATGCCCGGGGTGTCCTTGCTTATCACTTTTTCGGTGAAACCGAAGAGCGCTTCCTGCCCGACCGTCCCAGATACCGACGCCGCGCTCTCGACGTCTATCTTCTTCCCGCAGAAAGATACGAGCTGGTCGAGCATCGATTCCGCGTCGCGCATCGCTCCCTCTGCCGCGCGCGCTATGGTGTAGAGCGCCTCTTCCTCTATATCGAGTTTCTCGCTCTTTGCTATGTCGCGGAGTTTTCCCGCGATCTCGTTGACCGTAAGCCGCTTGAAATCGAAGCGCTGGCAGCGCGAGATTATCGTCGACGGGACTTTATACGGCCTGGTCGTCGCGAAGATGAATATCGCGTGGGCCGGCGGCTCCTCGAGGGTCTTGAGCAGCGCGTTGAACGCCTCCTCGGTGAGCATATGGACTTCGTCTATTATATATACTTTAAATTTACCCTTCGTGGGGGCGAACTTTATGTTCTCGCGGAGGGAGCGGACCTCGTCGATGCCGCGGTTCGAGGCGCCGTCTATCTCAATGACGTCGAGGTTGGTGCCGGAGGAGATCTCCTTGCATGAGTCGCACGTACCACACGGACCCTTCCCCTTGTTCTCTTTACAGTTGAGGGCCATTGCGAAGATGCGGGCTGTGGTCGTTTTGCCTACACCGCGCGGGCCGGAAAAAATATACGCATGGGCGACTCTGTTATTCGCGATCGCGTTCCTGAGGGTGGTCGTGACGTGCTCCTGACCAAGGACGCTGTCGAAGTCTTTCGGCCGCCATTTGCGTGCGAAGACTATATAAGACATTACGTATTATATCCTTTTATGAGTTCAACGGGATGATTCTATTCCTAAATAAAGATGAAGTCAATCAATAATTTTTGAGCTCTTCCCTGAACGCGAAGACGAGGCATCCGGGGACCTTTATGACCTGTTTTGTCGTCGGGTGGATGCGATAATGGTGGGTCGCGCAGTGCGGCATCCTGTCCCAGATGAAATTATATTTGTCGGAACCCAAAAGATAGTAGAGCTCCACTCTTTTATCCCCGAGCAGGGCCTTCTTTATCTTCTTCGAGTTGAATCCGCTCTTTATAGATACCGCAAGCGCCTTGCGCAGGAATTTGCCGTTGACATAGTAGAGCAATTTTATAAAATACAGCGGAAGATAGAACAAACGGTTAGCGAACCAACCTGCATTTTCCATTTTGTTGGCGAGCATGTCTATCTCGCGGCCGCATTTGTAGATATTTTTGCGCGGGTCCCTGACCACAAGGTCTATCATCGACTTCAATTCCCCGCCCTGCGAGATTATCATCCCCATCTGCCCGCACATCGGGCTGAATGTCGATGTCACCCACTTGTCCGGGTCGATTATCTTCGCGTATTTCAGCGGTTTCAGCAATATATAGAACGCCGCGAGCGGGAACGTGACAGCCTGCGCGCCTATTTTTTTACATATGAAGTCCTCGACACAATCGCCGGTCAGGCGTTTGTTGACGAGGTCGTTGACGTCCGTTATCCTTCCGGAGAAACATTCGGTCGTTATCATCAGGCGCTTGACGATGTCC
>JAKLIT010000111.1 GCA_022709465.1 Candidatus Omnitrophota bacterium
TCAGGGAGATAGAAAAGGATGCTTCCGAGTGGCGCGGAGGCGGCGGCGAGTCGAGCGATATGTTCGGGCCCGACCCGGACGTATTCGATCTCGCGAGCCCTGACAGGAAGACCCAGGAATTTGAACTGCGCAGCTATGATGCCCAGGGTGAGCCGGGTAACCCGGACGGTTTCGCTGTGATAAAGAGATCATACCTTGTTGTGACCTTCAGCGAGGAGAAGCCGGCCAAGTAGCGAAAGGTCAAGAAGATGGTAGCGCTTGCGGTAGTGCTGTTGCTGTTGTGCCCGTCCTTGGGTTGCGCGGAAGATATTGGCAACACCCCGTTTTTGGGGCATAAGATCGAGGCTGACAAATCGTTCTCTGACTGGAAGGGTATCGCGCCTGAGGCCGAGAATACCGCGGCAATCAGCGAAGGCGAGTACATATGGAAGGACGCCGTTGGCGACGATACCGGGAACGGGAAGTATACCTATCCTCTCGATAAGGCGCTGAAGAAGGGCGCGGACCTTAAGGAGTTCAGGGTCACGTTCGATGACGATAACCTCTACTTCCTCGTAAAGACGAACCGTCCCGGTGACTGGTGGGCTCCCTACAGGGTGATAGGCATAGACACCGACGGCGCTTCGGGCGGTACGGGCGGTACGCAGGTGTTGGCTGAGGGCGACCTGGATACGCTATCATCGGACTCGGGTACATACGCTGAGTTTAAGGTGGCGCCGGAGCTGGCATGCGAATACGTGGTGGCGCTCTCCTCTACGTATAAAGGCCGTATATGGGACGCTGACGCAAAACTTGTCGCGTTCAGGGACGGCCAGCCGGAGGATACGCCGGGGTTCAAGGTCGCGGATATAAACTGGAACACGATCGAAGTAGCGATACCGTGGGCGCTGATAGGGGGCAAGCCGCAGGGAAAGGCATACAGGTTTATAGTCGCGGTGGGGCAGCAGGATTACGACATTGCGCGTGAGATAGAGGAAGTATCAAATGAATGGCACGGAGGAGGTGGTGAGACAAGCGACGCCGGCGGTGTAGATCCGGATGTTTACGACATGGCCGGCGCGGAACGCGCCGTCCAAGAGAGGGAACTTGGGAGCTTCAAGATGAGCGCTCCTCCGGGGGACACCGAGGGCTTCGCGACGATAGACAAGTCGTTCCTGACGGTCTATTTCGGCCCGAAACAATGAACTGATAATAAAACAGGAGGTGGTCAGGATGAGAAAGGTATTGGTAGTGTTGGTTGCGGCGCTGGCGTTCTGTTCTGTTTGGACAGCAGCCAATGCCGAAGACGTCGCCGTGAACGGCCATAAGATCGCGGTCGATAAGGCGATACGCGACTGGAAAGGCGTCGCTCCCGAAGCGGATAACACCGCTGCGGTAAGCGAAGGCGAGTACATATGGAAGGACGCATCAGGCGACGACGCTGGAAACGGCAAGTATGTATACCCGCAGAACAAGGCGCTGAAGAAGGGCGCGGACCTTAAGGAGTTCAGGGTCACGTTCGATAGCGAGAACCTGTACTTCCTCATCAAGACCGACAGGCCCGGCGACTGGTGGGTGCCTTACAGGATAATAGGCATAGATACCGACGGCGCCTCGGGCGGCAAGAACGGCAGCCAGGTGCTTGCGCAGGGAGACATGGACGAATACGCCTTTGATTCCGGATGCTTCGCAGAGTTGAAGGTAGCGCCGGAACTCGCGTGCGAGTATGTGGTCGCGGTATCCTCGACGTACAAGGGCCGCATATGGGACGCGAAGGGTAAGATGATAGCGCGCAAGGAAGCCCAGCCCGATGATACGGCCGGCTTCAAGATAGAGGATTACAACTGGAACGCGGTCGAAGTAGCGATACCGTGGTCGCTGATAGGCGGCAAGCCTGCCGAAGGGACGTCCTGGAGGTTCGTGGTCGCTACAGGGCAGCAGGATAACGACCTCGCTCGCGAAGTTGAAGAGGAAGTAAGCGAATACCGCGCGGGCGGCGGCGAATCGAGCGAAGATAACGGCGTCGATCCCGACGTGTTCGACCTCGCGGGCGCGGACAAGGCGACCCAGGAGAAAGAACTCGGCAGCTACAAGGCCGACGGCGAGCCGGGAGACACCGCCAGTTTCGCCACGATAGACAAGTCGTTCCTTACGGTCAAGTTCGGCAAGTAAGGGCGGCGTAAAGATTGCTGGGAGTGCGGAAGGATTGATCCGAGGATCCTTCCGCACGAACGCATGAGAAAGGACGGGAGGATGACAAAAAAGACGGCTGTATACGTCATTTTCGTCGTAGCTCTTTCATTCTGTGATTTCCTGTCCGCAGATATGGGCAGCGGTTCCCTTACGGGGCATTCGATAAGGGTAGACGGCTCGGTCGCGGACTGGGTCGGGTCGGCCCCGGCAAAGCCGAATTCCTCCATAATAAGTAAGGGTGAATTCATCTGGAAGGACATCCAGGGGGACGACACGGGGAACGGCAAATACACATACCCGAAAACCCCCGCGTTCACAAAAGCCGCGGACCTCGAAGAATTCCGCATTACGTGGGACAGCAGGAACATGTATTTCCTGATCAGGTCCTCGAAGCCGGGCGACTGGTGGTCGCCTGTTCGCGTGATCGCGATAGATACCGACGGGATGGGCGGGGGCAGGAGGGGTATGCAGGTCATCCAGCAGGGCGATATCAATACTATGGATGCAGACACCGGCACGTTCGGGGAACTCAGGGTATCGAAATCGCTTTCGGCCGATTATGTCATATGTATAGCCGGCACATATAAGGGCCGCATATGGGACGCGAAAGGAAGGCTCATCGCGAAGGCGATAGGAGAGAAGACGGATACCGCAGGGTTCAAGATAAAGGATTCAAACGCGGTCGCGCTCGAAGTGCAGGTCCCTCTCAAGATAACAGGCAATCCCGCGGGCAAGACCTGGAGGTTCGTGGTAGCGATGGGCACGGAAGACAAGGAGCACCTTCGCGAGATATATAAGGAAGCGGACGACTGGCACGGCGGCGGCGGCGAAGCGACGACCTCCGACGACGGGGTAGACCCGGATTATTTCGACCTGGCAAGCCCGGACCAGAACACGCAGGAGATAGAACTCTCGAGCTATAAGCCGAACGCGCCGGCAGGCGACACAGCGGCGTTCGCGGAGATAAAGAAATCATTCCTACAGGTGAAGTTCTCCCCCTACCTGCAGGTTGCGAAGTAAGTAATCACCCTTGACAAATCCGCCGCCGATGGTATTATATGTTATCGATAACATAATATGAAGAAAGTCACATTCAAAGAGATATCCAAGATAGTGGGCGTATCGCCGATGCACGTATCGCGCGCGCTGGCCGGCCATCCGTATGTCAAAGAAGAGCTCAGGCGCAGGATATTCAAGGTCGCCAAGCAGCTTAACTACAGCGTGAACCCGTTCGGGCGGGGCCTCTCCAAGAACATCCAGATGAAGGCAAGGATGATATGCCTCCTCACGAAATATGATAATTTCTTCCAGACCGAATATTTCATAAACCTGACCGACGCTATAAGCAACAGCGCTAGGTCGAAGGGCTACGACATAATAATCGTGAGTTTAGGCAACGATGAGGCCGGCAACATCAAGAGGCTCAAGAACCTCATAAATTATTACGAGGCGGGGATAATCGAAGGGTTCGTTTTCATCGCGCCGGCGATGGGCGCGAAGGAAGGGCTCTTCCTTAGAGGGGAGAAGGCCAACCTCGTGTGCGTCGGCGGGAAGCTCGAGGCCGATACGAAATACGTCGACGTGGATAATTTCGAGGCCGGATACGAAGCCGCCGCGTACCTCGCGGACCTCGGGCACAGGCGCATCGCGTTCGTCGGCGGATTTGAGGACAGGTACGACACGCAGGACAGGAGGCAGGGTTTCGTGAACTGCCTGCAGATGAAGGGCATAGCGCCGGACCCCGGCCTCATGCTGGACGGGAATTACGATAAGGCCGGCGGGAAGAAAGCGACCGCGGAACTCTTCTCGAAGGGCCGGAGCGCGGATGCCGTATTCTATACGAACGACCTCATGGCTTTCGGCGGCATGGAATATTTTAGGGAGAGTGGGATAGCGGTCCCGCGGGATGTCTCGATAGTCGGCTTCGATGACCTTGTGGCCTCCGCGAGCGCGGAACCCCCGCTGACGACATCGAGGCAGCCGTACGAGGAGATGGGCAAGGCGGCAGTCGAGTCGCTCCTGCAGAAAGGCACGGTATCCAGGAAGATCCCGGCCAAGATGATAATAAGGAAGAGCTGCGCGAAACGATAGGAGAGCAAAAGAGCAAAATGGGGAAAGCACCGGCGTATAAACTCGGGCAGGACAACGAATTCATAATCGAAAATTATAACCACTCCAAGCCGTTCTCGAGCTTCCTTCCGGGCATCGCGGGCCTCGACGGCATCCCGATGTGGACGTTCTACGTGAACAGGAACCAGGCGGTCTGCAGTTTCGGAATAGAGGGCAAGGACCGCTCGATGATGGAGTACTTTCCCGCGAATTTCGCTTACCAGCTCGTCGGCTCGCAGGGATTCAGGACGTTCATCAAGATCGCCTCAAAGGGCGGATACGTGTTATATGAGCCGTTCCGCACCTACGAGAAGGAAGAGCCGTATATACCCGTCCAGACGATGGCCATCAACCCTTATTCCGTAACGCTGAAGGAAGAGCATAAGAAATACGGCCTCA
>JAKLIT010000112.1 GCA_022709465.1 Candidatus Omnitrophota bacterium
CCTGCGCAACGCCCCGATGAGCGTCCCCGAGAAGATGCCGCAGCTCGTCAAGGACCTCATGGTAAAGCTCAACTCCATCCCGCAGATCAACCTTTTTACCGGGATAATAATAGGCGTCATCGTCGCGTTCTTCTTCAGGGGGCTCTTCACGTTCCTGCAGTCATACCTTATGACCGACGTCAGCACGAAGGTCCTTACCGACTTGAGGAGGGCCGTCTACGACAAATTGCTCGAATTTTCCCTCGATTTCTACAGCAAGGCCCATACCGGAGTGCTTGTGTCGCGGATCACGTACGACACCAGCATCATCCAGAACTCGATAACGGAAGGCATAACCGACCTCATATACCAGAGCTCGCAGGTCATCGTCTACATATTCATGATATTCTTCCTGCGCGAGATGTACGGCATCCAGTGGTCCCTGCTAGTCCTCGGGTTTATCGTTCTGCCGCTGATAATGTTCCCGATAATCCGCGTCGGCAAGAAGCTCAGGAAGATATCGAAACAGACGCAGGAGCAGATGGGTTTCGTGACGACAACGCTCGTCGAAACGATAAGCGGCATGCGCATCGTAAAGGCGTTCTCGATGGAGGAGTCCGAGAGGGGTAAGTTCTCGTCGCAGAACCGGGGGCTCTACAAGATGTTCATGAGGTCTGCGAAGAGGGAGAAGCTTCTTGACTGGGCGATAGAGTTCATAGGGATAGCGTGCGGGTCGTTCGTCCTCTGGCTCGGAGGCAGGAAGATCATAGTTGATTCCGCGGACCCTGCGGGTTTCATAGCGTTCATGGTCGCGGTATTCCTGCTGGCCAGGCCGCTCAGCCGCCTCGGAAAGGTCAACTCGATCAACCAGAAGGCGCTCGCTGCGGCGGAGAGGATATATGAGATACTCGACACGACGTCAAGCGTCCGGGAAAAGCCGGATGCCGTGGCGCTGGGGGCTTTCAGGGACAGGATAAAATTCGATAACGTCTCGTTCTCATACGGCAGCGAGACCGTCCTTGACGGCATAAATATCGAAGCCAGGAAAGGCGAGATAATAGCGATAGTCGGCCCGAGCGGCAGCGGAAAATCGACCATCGTCAACCTGGTCCCGCGCTTCTACGACGCCGGAAAGGGAAACATAACCATTGACGGCACAGGGATTAAGGATGCCGCGATCGCCTCGCTGCGCGCGCAGATAGCGATAGTCACCCAGGAGACGATACTGTTCCACGATACGATAAAGGCGAACATATCCTACGGGCGGCAAGGGGCCTCCGGGGAAGATATAATTAAGGCGGCAAAGATAGCCAACGCGCACGACTTCATATCGAAACTGCCCGAAGGGTATGATACGGTCGTGGGCGAGCGGGGCCATCGCCTGTCCGGGGGCGAACGCCAGAGGATAGCGATAGCCAGGGCCGTCCTAAAGGACGCTCCCATACTGATACTCGATGAGGCGACCTCACAGCTCGACATGGAGTCCGAGGCGATAGTCCAGGACGCCATCGAGAAGCTCATGAAGGGCAAAACGGCCTTTGTGATAGCCCACCGCCTATCAACGGTCAAGTTTGCCACGAAAATAATCGTTTTGGAGAAGGGAAAGATAATAGAGACGGGCACCCACGAAGAGTTGCTCCGCAGGAACGGCCTCTACAAACGCCTTTACGACCTCCAATTCATGGAAGAGCAAGCCAAGGCTAGTCCGAGAGGCACGGCCTAGCCCGGCCTGCGGGCCAGAAAACACTTGAAATAGCCCCTTAATTGTGTTAATATTACCCGATTCCGTAGTCCAATAACGAAAAACCAAAAGGAGGAAGTACAATTGGCAGCTACACAGACGATTAAGCAGTTGCTTGAAGCCGGAGTCCACTTCGGCCACCAGAAGAAGCGCTGGAACCCCAAGATGAAGAAATTTATCTTCGGAGAGAAGAACGGCATCTATATAATCGACCTCGAAAAGACCGAGAAGGCGCTCGCTAAGGCCCTCGGATTCCTCAGGGAGACGGCCTCTAAAGGCGAGGCGGTCCTCTTCGTAGGCACGAAGAAGCAGGCGAAGGACGTCATAAAGGAAGAAGCCCTGCGCTGCGGCATGTTCTACGTGACCGAGCGCTGGCTCGGCGGCATGCTCACGAACTATGCCACGATAAAGAAGTCGATAAAGAGGCACAAGGAGATCACGAAGATGCAGGAGGACGGCACCTTCGAAAAACTCTCAAAGAAAGAGACCGCGAAGCTCGGCAGGGAACTCGCGAAACTGAACCGCGACCTCGAAGGCGTGCTCGACATGGGCAAGCTTCCGGCCGCGTTATTCATAGTCGATTCGAAGAAGGAAGAGATCGCCGTCTCCGAGGCGAACAACCTCGGCATAGCGGTGGTAGGGCTGATAGACACGAACTGCGACCCGGAGAAGATATCCCATCCGATACCCGGCAACGACGACGCGATACGCTCAATAAAGCTCGTATCCAGCCTCGTCTCGAACGCCGTATCCGAGGGGCGCAAGGCATACCTCGATGACAAAGCGGCGGAAGAGGCAAGGCAGGCCGCCGAGGACGCGGACGACAAGGTAGAGGTCGATGAAGACGCGGCCGAAGAACTGAAGAAGAAGGTCCTTAAGGGAAAGAAGGTCGAAGAGGCCGAACCGGCCGCAAAAAAGAAAAAGACAACAAAGGCATAAAATGACGACCACTATAAAAGCAGAAGATGTAATGAAGCTAAGGGAATCGACCGGCGCAGGCGTGATGGCATGCAAGGACGCGCTGATGAAGTCCGGCGGCGATACGAAGAAAGCCATAGCGATACTTAAGGAGAAAGGGCTCAAGACCGCCGAGCTGAAATCATTGCGCAAGGCGAAAGCGGGCACGATACACTCCTATATACACCACGACTCGAGGATCGGCGTACTCGTCGAGGTGAATTGCGAGACGGACTTTGTCGCGAGGACGGATGACTTCCAGAAACTCGTAAAGGACCTCGCCCTGCAGGTCGCGTCCACTAGCCCGAAATACATGAAGAAGGAAGACGCGCCGAAGGACTTAAACGACGAAGAGATAAAGCAGCTCTGCCTTTTTGAGCAGCCGTTCGTGAAGGACCCGTCGCTGTTGATGAAGGATTACGTTACCCAGGTCATCGCGAAGACCGGCGAGAATGTGGTAGTAAAGAGGTTCGTCAGGTTCCAGTTAGGAGAAGAGGCGTAAAAAATGGCGAAGCCGAGCAAACCGCTGTTCAAGAGAGTTCTTCTCAAGATAAGCGGCGAATCGTTAAGCGGCCCGCACGGACACGGTATAGAGCCGAAGGCGTGCTCTGAGATCGCGGAAAGGATCAAGGAAGTCCGTGACCTCGGCATAGAGATAGCCGTTGTCATCGGAGGCGGCAATATCATCCGCGGGGAAAAGTTCGCCGCGAAGGGGATGGACCGCTCTGCCGCCGACTACATGGGCATGCTCGCGACCGTAATTAACGGGATGGCCCTGCAGGATTCGCTCGAAAAGCTCGGGTGTTTCACGAGGGTAATGACGGCCATACAGATGGAGCAGATCGCCGAGCCGTATATCAGGCGCAGGGCGATGCGCCATCTCGAGAAGGGGAGGGTCGTCATATTCGCGGCGGGGACCGGCAACCCGTATTTCACCACGGATACAGCCGCGGTGCTCAGGGCAATAGAGGTTGGGGCCGACGTCATACTGAAGGCGACGAAGGTCGACGGTATATATTCGGCCGACCCCGTAATAGACAAACACGCCAAGAAATACGACAAGCTGAAATATATAGAGGTCATTAACAAGGGGCTCAAGGTAATGGATTCGACCGCGATAAGCCTCTGCATGGATAACAGCCTTCCGATAGTGGTCTTCAACCTTAACGTTAAAGGCAATATCAAGCGTGCCTGCCTCGGCGAGAGGGTAGGCACGATCGTCTCATGATAAATAAGGAGGCGCGGGTCATATGAGCAACTTCACGGGCCATACCGTAAAGGACGTGTTACGCGACGCGGAAGAGCACATGAAGAAGAGCACGGACGTGCTCGCGCATGAGTTTTCGACGGTCCGCACGGGCCGCGCTACGCCGTCGCTCGTCGACGGCATAAGGGTGGATTATTACGGAACCCCGACCCCGCTGAAGTCGTTGGCGGCGATATCGACGCCCGACGCGAAATGCATCGTGATACAGCCGTGGGACGCGTCGGCAAGCGCGGAGATAGAAAAAGCCATACTTAAATCGGATCTCGGCATCACGCCGGTCAACGACGGCAAACTGATACGGCTGGTATTGCCGGACCTCTCCAAGGAGCGCCGCGTGGAACTCGCGAAGGTGGTCAAGAAGATGGCGGAGGACTGCAGGATCTCGATACGCAACGTGCGCCACTCCGGGATAGAGCACCTTAAGAAGATCGAGAAGGATAAGCTAATAACGGAAGACGATAAGTTCAGCGGCCAGGAACAGGTTCAGAAGCTGACGGACAAGTATATCGCGAAAGTTGAAGAGCTGCTCCTCGCGAAAGAAAAAGAGATAACAGAGATCTAACAGTGAGCCGCTAGCTCATCCGGTAGAGCAACGGCCTTTTAAGCCGTGGGTGCTGAGTTCAAGTCTCAGGCGGCTCACCA
>JAKLIT010000113.1 GCA_022709465.1 Candidatus Omnitrophota bacterium
ACAAAAAGGCAAAGTAGACAAGATAATAAAGTACGAGGCCCAGCAGCAGGTCCCGTTCCCCCTCGATAAGATAACCTGGGACCACCAGATATTCCACAGCGGCGCCGGCCCGGAAGAGGACGTGCTCTTTGTTGCCGCCAAGAAGGAACTCGTCGAGTCGACGCTGTTGAATTTTTCAAGGACCGGCCTCGATGTTGAATCCGTAGACGTAAGCCCGCTCTCCCTGCTCAACGCGATCACCTATAACGAGCCGCTCGCCAAGGGCGTCATAATAGACATAGGCGCGAAGGCGACGAACCTGATAGTCCTTGACGCGAAGGGCTTTTGGGTGCGTTCGGTGCTTATCGCCGGCGATGAGATGACGCACGCGATAGCGTCGAAGATGAACATCCCGTTCGACAAAGCCGAAGATCTCAAACGCAAGGAAGGAATGGTCGTCCCGTCGGACAGCTTGGTGCCGTCGAACATAAGCTCTACGGGCCAGGAACTCGTAAGCATTTTAAATACCGTCGTATCGGACATGGTCTCGTCGATAATACAATCACTCGAATTCTACAAGTCGAAGCACGGCAGGGATGTGGTCTTCGGCGAGGTCATACTCTCCGGCGGCGGCTCGAAACTGAAAGGCATAGAGGATTACCTCGCGAAAGGCCTCGGGATGCAGATAAGGCGAGCCAACCTCGGCCAGAAGATAAAATGCCCTTCGAACCTCAGGGTGGACATAGATTTCCAGTCGAGGTTCGGTGCCGCGATAGGCCTCGGGCTGCGCCTGTTACAGAGGTGCCCGACGAATATAGACCTGCTTCCCGCCGAAAGGAAAGAGGACAGGGATTTCAAGAAGGAAAGGATATGGATAATCGCCGCGGGGGTCATGCTGTCGCTGATACCTTTCACGATAGCGATGAACATATGGTTCCAGTCCGGCGCTTTCAGGAAACAGATACTGTTCCTCGACGATATACTGGCCCAGTATGACGACGTGAAAGCGAAGATAGCGACGCTAAAAGATGACATTAAAAAGGGCGAACAGAAGATAAAGCCGCTGGAGGGCATGGCCGTAAGGAGGTCGTTGCTGCTGGAAGCGCTCCTCGAGATCGAGAAATTACTCCCGAAAGAGACATGGCTTACATCGCTTAGCGAAGAGAAGGATTGGGTCTCTATAGAAGGCAGGACCTCGGAAAACCTTCTTACGATAACTGAGTTCAAGAACAAACTCTCGGCGTCCCCGTTGTTCGAATCGGTGGAGATAATCTACGCGAGCCTCCCTAAGGATTCAGAGGAAGGCATGGGACAGCTGAGGGACTTTTCAATCAAGTTCAAGCTGAAGGCGGGACAATAAATATGGCAAAGGGCATCAAGCCGCATGTGATGACGAAGCTCGTACTGGGGATCGTGTTCCTAGGGTCCCTCTGCGTCGCCATATTTGTCGGCTACGACAGGTCTTCCCTCGAGAAGTCCATACAGGACAAGACCGGTGAGCTCGAGAGCTATAAGGACCAGGGGCTTTCTGTCCTTACAAGAGAGCGGTTAAAACTCGAAAAACAGCTTAATTCCCTGAAAGACGTCAACGACCAGCTGAATGCCGGCCTCTTCTCGAGCCCGAAAGCCAAGATGCCGAAGGAATCCGGCGACGCCCTCAAGTTCAAGGAAGAACTCTACAGGGTCCAGAACAAGATAAAGGAAGAAGGGGTTCCGATCGATTTCCAGTTCCCGTTCTGGCTCGGTTTTGAAAGGTATGAGCATGATATTCCCGTCTCTGCCGACCTCCCTGTCAGGGCCAAACAGCTCGAGATAATAAAAGAGATCATGGATCTGATGCTCCAGGCGAAGGTCCCGGAGGTGTCGTCAGTAGAATTCCTCGAATCTAAGAACGTCACCTATGACGGCGGCAAGGAGCCGATGTTTAGGGAGTTCCCGGTAAGGATATCATTCAAGTGCAAGAACGACAACCTTCTTGGTTTTCTGTATAAGATATACACTTCCGGCATACCTTTCAGGGTGGACGTGCTCAAGATCAAGGTCCTTAACGAAGAGACCGGCGAGAAGGGCGAACTTAAAGTGGAAGCGGTTATAGTGGCTGCCATACAGCAGGCGGAAAAGACATGAAAGGTATCTATAAGATCGCCGCGATAGCGCTGTTCATACTATGGTTTATACTGCTATGGCTGGCGCCGTCGTTATTTACGCCGAAGGATTTCACTGTCCCGACGGGCGAGGATAATATCGTTAAGCCCGACGACGTTTCGGCTGACGCGTTTAACGTGTATTCGGCGCTTATAGATAGGGTAAAATCCCCGTTTGCCGCCTCAAGATACCAGCAGCTCCTCGACAGGAACCTGTTCATAAGGCCGGAAGCGCCCCCTCCAGTATTCACGCCGGATAAGCTTAAGGTCGTATCTATCGGAGCCACGAACCTGCCGTTCATGTATACAGGTTTCATACAGAAGCAGGACGGGACGATGATAGGCCAGATAAACTGGTCGGGGAAGACATATTTCGCGAAGAAGGGCGAGAAGTTCAAGGACTACAAAGTGCTCGAGATAAATTCGAAACAGATAAGGGCCGAGAACAAGGACGGGCAGTTGGTGATGGATTTTAAGAAGCCCGTGAAGAGCAAAGAGCTCATCGGAAAGCTCTATAGTTCCATGGACGATAAGACCTATGAAGTGAAAAAAGGGGATGAGATAAACGGTTATAAAGTTCTTGACATTAAGGCCGATAGTGTGATAATATACGGCCAGGATCAAGAGTGGGTCATTAAAAAGGGGAGATGATATAAATGGATATTACCAATGGGTTTAAAAGAACGGTTCTGCCGTTTTTTTGTATCTTTCTGACTTTCAATTTGTTCTTTATTATCTCATTGTATTATTTTGCCGGAGGCGAAGCCTACGCTGCCACAGGGACCGGATATTCGAATGATTCCCTGGAAGCTAAGATAATCGCCGAAGACCTGGCAAAACAGAAAAAAGTAGAAAAAAAATCCCTCGTTTCAGACCTCTTTAAGCAGGCAAAGGCCTCATACGACGCGAAAGATTACGAGACCTCCCAGAAGATCTTCGAAAGAGTCGTCCAATTGGATCCGAAGAACAAGCAGGCCTCCCATTATATAGAATTATGCAAAGAAGGCATGGCCAAGGATGTCCCAGCGTCGATATCAGGCACCCTTATGAAGAGGGGCAAAGCGAATTACGCCAACAAGCAGTATGCGGCCGCGATAGCGGATTTTGAGACGGCGTTGGCTGCGAACCCGAGCGACTCGGAAGCCAGGTTGTGGCTTGAGAAGGCACGCAGGGGAGAGGAGCTGTATTCAAGGGAAAAATCTACAAAAGAAGAACGCAAAGACATAGAAAATGACAGGAAGGTCCTGAAGGAAGAGAAAGACACTGCAGAACAGGCGGCTTTACGCGATGTAGACAGGGGTTGGCTGCCTCCGGCCGCTCCGGTAAAGGAGGAGCTGCAGGTGGAGGAGGTAATATCGGAATCCGAAAGGGCTGAGCAGGAAGCAAAGAAGGCGCTTATCGATAAGATGCGCAGCGTAATGGTCCCCGCGATCTCAGTAACGGATGCTGATATCCAGGACCTGATACGCCAGCTCATGGAGATGACCGGCGTCACAATAGTCGTGGATGAAAGGGAGCTCGCGGCCCTTACCAAAGACGCCCCTATAAAGATATCGTTAAGCACCGCTACGCCGATGCCTCTTTTGGATGTGCTCGATATAGCGTTCAAGACAACACAGCTGGGATACAAGGTAGAACCGAATTACGTATATGTAACGAGCAAGCGCATGAGGGACATAGAAGACCTCGTGACAAGGACATATAAGCTTAAATATCCGGAGCGCAAGACGAGGGAAGTCAAACTGAAGGAATTTGAGGCCAAAGAGGCGGAATAAACATGGGAAAAAATTTCTGTCTTTTCGCGCTGGCGTCCCTTCTCATACTCCCCCGCATGGTGTCCGCAGAAGACATCAACGTCGCGAGTTACTTGAAAGACAGCCTTCCTCCTCAGGAAGGCAGGAAGATAACGTATAACCAGTCCTCGAAGCTCCTGACCGTCACGGATACCAAGTCAAACCATAACCTGATAAAGAACCTCATCAAGCAGTTCGAGATAGGGCCGAAACAGGTCATGATCGAGACGAGGTTCGTGGAAGTCGACGTTACCGACCTCATGGAGATCGGTATCGAGTGGGATTTCTACAAGCAGGGGCATCCGAGCGGCAAGGGTTTCAGGGGCATGCGCTGGGGCGATGAAACCCCAGGCGCTGATTACCAGGGCGTCCATTGGAATAACGACCTTGAATCCACATTCCCGATAACCGGGAACTTTGCCGGGCAACTGGCGCTCTATAAAGTGCTTGAATCCGGTGATTATATAATGGCGAACCTCAGGGCTTTGGCGGAGCAGGGCAAGGTGAACCTGCTGTCATCCCCTAAGATCACGACGGTCGCCGGCCAGATGGCGAATATCCAGGTAGTCAGGACCCAGCCGTATGTTTCGGACTTCACGCTTGAAAATATCGGTACGGCAGAAGACCC
>JAKLIT010000114.1 GCA_022709465.1 Candidatus Omnitrophota bacterium
TACGCGAAATCGAAGAAAGACCTGCAGGCCGCCGCGCGCGGATATATAGACATTAATTTCAGGGCGATGAAACTTCTGAAGAAGGGCGGGCACCTTATGACATGCTCGTGCTCATACAACCTTTCGGAAGGCCAGTTCATGGATATCATCGACGAATCCCTCTGGGAATCGCGCCGCCGCGCGAAACTAATTGAAAAACGCATCCAGCCCCGCGACCATCCGATACTGCTGAACTTTCCCGAATCCAACTACCTGAAATGCTTCGTTCTGGAGATGCTCTAGGGACGGTTCTTGAGCCAATCGGGAAACCGTCCCCGCAGTAGGGCCTATAAGAAATCAGGCGAATCCAAAAGGTTGTTTTTTATGTCAAACATCCTCTCTCTGTGGCTGCACCATGGATAATGCATGGGATTATTAACGATGTTTGCCCTGGCAGGGTTAGCTTCAATGTAGTTAATGCAACCGATCAGATATTCGTCTTTCTGGATTACCATACTTTTGAAGCGATCCTGCCAAAGATGGCCGACTTTTTCATATTTTGCGTTGAACCATATTGAATACGAAAGGTTTATCCCATGAACCGCTTTTGACATTTCTTCCGGCACTCTTGGTTCAATCACCATGTGCACGTGGTTACTCATAAGGCAGTAGCCATAGAGCTTAAAATGGTACCTGTATTTATACTTCTTAAGTAATTGCAGGTATTTTTCGTAGTCGGGCACATCAAAGAAAACCTCTTGTTTTTGGTTTCCCCTTGCTATAATATGGTAGCAAGAGTTTTCTAAAATGATTCTTGCGTTTCTTGGCATCTTACTCCTCCTTTGTATAATAGACGTAAGAATAGGCGGTTTTCTTTCAAATATTTTGGGGATATCCCCGCGTAGACGTCCCGGCGGGGACGGTTCTCCGATTGGCTCAAGAACCGTCCCTGATTAGGAGGAAGATGAAGGCAGCGAAGATATATTCTATAATCTTCATACCGCCGCTCGCGCAGTATGTGGTGACGCTCGAGGAGGTGGATGGCTCGAGGCTGCTGCCCATATGGGTCGGCATAAGCGAGGGGGCCGCGATCGCGATGGCACTCGAAGGGCAGAAGTTCGCGCGGCCGCTTACCCATGACCTCGCGGTCAACCTGATGAGGTCGCTCGGAGGCTCCATAGAAAAGGTCGTGATATCCGACCTGCGAGATAACGCGTATTACGCGAAGATAACCGTCAGGCAGGACGACAAGGCGCTGGAGATCGATTCGCGGCCTTCCGACGCGATGGCGCTCGCTGTCAGGACGAGCTCGCCGGTCTTTATCGAGGAGAAGGTCCTCGAGGCCTGCCCTGTGATAAACAAGCCGATAACTGCGGACGAGGTCAAAGCCTTCGAAAAAGAAATAGAGAACCTGCATCCCGAAGAGTTCTTCAAAAGGCTCGACGAGGAGGGCGGAAAGACGAAGGGCGGGTTGGAATGATATGGCCGTTGTAAAAGATGCGCTGAAGGAACTTCCGCAGAAGACGGACGATGCCATCCGTTTCGGCAAGGAGGTCTGCGGCGATTTCCAGGCCGCCGTCTCGAAGGAATGGATAGAGACGAACGGCCTCGGCGGATACGCGTCTTCAACGATAATAGGTACGAATACCCGCCGCTACCACGGGCTGCTCGTCGCCTCGGCGAAGCCTTCGCTCTCGCGCATGGTCATGCTCTCAAAGCTCGAGGAGACGCTTGTCTTCAAGGACGGCAGCCGCTGTAACCTGTCGTGCAACAAGTACCCGGGGATAGTGCATCCCGAAGGGCACAGGTACCTCGACGAGTTCCGCCTCGACCCGTTCCCGGTCTTTACCTACAGGGCCGGCGACGTGACGGTTGAGAAGGCGGTATTCATGGTCCGCGGCGAGAACACGACCGTTATTACCTACAAGATATTGAAGTCCCCCGGCTACCTCGAACTGCTCGTCAGGCCTCTCATCGCCGCGCGCGACTACCACTGGCTCTCCGTCGAAAATTCAAGCTTCAACAAGTGCGTCGACTGCTTCGAGGGCTATATCAGGATGAAGCCTTACAACGAGTCCCCGATGATCTACCTCGCGAACAACGCGGACCGTTTTGAGCAGGCCGGTTACTGGTACAAGTCCTTCGAGTATAACCGCGAGAAGGAGAGGGGGCTCGAATACCGCGAGGACCTTTACAGCCCGGGGGAATTGGGCTTCCTCCTGAAGGAAGGCGACAAGGCGTATATAGTCGCCTCGACGGAAGGCCGCAAGATGCGCTCTGTCGAGGTGCTCGAGTCGAGCGAGGTCCTGCGCCATAACGAGATAGCCGAGGCGGTCGGGCTGCAGGACAGCATAGCGATACGGCTCGCGGACAGCGCCGATTCGTTCTTCATCAAGAGGGCCGACGGGCTTTCGACCGTGGTCGCCGGATACCACTGGTTCTGGGACTGGGGAAGGGACGCGCTGATATCGCTGCCCGGGCTCACCCTTACGCTCGGCAGGTACGACGAGGCGAGGGACACCCTTTTGACATTCGCGAAGTTCTGCGACGAGGGCATGATCCCGAACAGGTTCCCTGAGAAATCCAAGGAACCTGAATATAACAGCGTCGATTCATCGCTCTGGTATTTTTGGGCCGTCCACAAGTTCCTAGAATACACGAACGACTACGATTTCGTCGAGTCGAACCTGCTCGATTGCCTCGAGGAGATAATAAAATACTACATAAACGGCACGCGGTATGGCATAAAGATGGACCGCGACGGCCTGATCTCGACCTCTGACCCTGACATTCAGCTGACCTGGATGGACGCTAAGATAGGCGGATGGGTCGTCACTCCGCGCAACGGCAAGGCGGTGGAGGTCAACGCCCTCTGGTACAATTCGCTGAGGATAATGGAGGATATTTGCGAGAAGCTTAACCTCAAGTACAGGCACGAGTGCGCGAGGCTCGCGAGCCTCGCGAAGAAGAGCTTCGAGCTCGTCTTCTGGAGCGAGTCCGGCGGCCACCTGTATGACTGCGTCAGCGACGAAGGCGTCGACAGGACGCTGAGGCCCAACCAGATATTCGCGCTGAGCCTGCCGTACAGGCTTATAAACAAAGAGAGGGAGAAGAAGGTACTCGATATCGTCGGCAAGGAGCTGTTGACGCCTTACGGCTTGCGCTCGCTCTCGCCGAACGACAGGAATTACAGGGGCGTCTATTCCGGCGACCAGCGGATGAGGGACGCGTGCTACCACCAGGGGACCGTCTGGCCGTGGCTGCTCGCGCATTTCATATCCGCGTACCTTAACGTTTACGGCAGGAACACAAAGACTAGGCAGGAGGCGAGGAGGTTCCTGACACCGCTCTTCGAGCATTTGAAGGATGCCGGGCTCGGGACGATATCCGAGATATTTGACGGGGACCCGCCGTATAACCCTAAGGGCGCGATATCACAGGCATGGAGCGTGGCGGAGATACTGAGGATATATAAGGAAGAACTGCAATGACAAATAAGAAAGAGAAACCCGGCATAAACCCGACGGATTTCGGTTTCTCGATCGTCAAGCTCGCCGCCGCGACCGGCGCGCTTATCTGGGGTATATACCATCCGTTCTCCGCGCACGACAGGGTAGTTTTTCTGTGGCTTATAGCGGCTTTCTTTGCCTACAACTTCGCGATATACCTGTCTATATTCAGTATGCCTGACAGGGCATCCAAGATATACCTGATCGAATTCTTCTGCGACCTTTCATTCCTCGCGATCGTCGTGCCGATGACTGGCGGCTTGAACTCCACCTTTACCCTTGGCTATTTCCTGATAGCGGCAGCGCAGGCGTTCTATTATGGTTTGGCAGGCAGCATATGGATCGCCCTGGTATCGGTGGCGACATACATATTAGCATGCCCGCATTGCCTGTTCGCCATGCACTGGACCGACCTCTCGCTTAGGGCCGGATTCCTGGCGCTTTTCACCGTCATGATGGGATACCTTTCGGACAGGGAGCGGCGCATGCACCGCCAGCTCGTGAACGCCGAACAACTCGCGGCGATGGGGATGATGTCCGCGCAGCTCGCGCATTCCGTCAGGAACCCGCTGAGCACCATAAGCTTAAGTGCCGAGCTTCTCGAAGACGAGATAAAGAAATACGGGCACAAGGATACCGGGGAAGCGAGCACACTCGTGAAGTCGATAGTTAACGAGGTATACAGGATAAACGACGTCATCGAGGACCATTTGAACTTCATGAGGCGCTCCAGGACGGGGCAGAAGAGGTCTAACGTAAACGCGGTCGCGGATTCCCTTATCAAGTTCCTCGAGAAGGAGGGGCAGCGCAAGGGCATCTCATTCGGGAGGTCGTTCGAAGAGAACCTGCCGGACGCGGCAATAGAGGAAAGTAGATTAAGGCAGGTGTTGTTGAATATAATAAGGAACTCGTTCGAGGCGATGCCTGATGGCGGCTCGATCGAGATAAATACGGGCCGGCAGAAAAATGACATCGAGATATCGGTCGGCGACAACGGGCCCGGCATCCCGAGGGAATACCAGAAGAGGATATTCGAGCCGTT
>JAKLIT010000115.1 GCA_022709465.1 Candidatus Omnitrophota bacterium
GTATACCCGCGGAAAAGATAAGGGTGCTCGGCATCCCGGTGCAGGAGAAGTTCACCCGCAGGTGGGAGAGGGGCGAAGCCGTGCGCAACCTGGGGCTCAAGGAAGGGTTGTTCACGGTGCTTATAATCGGAGGCGGGCTCGGTGTGGGCCCGATACCTCAGATGGTAGAGACGATATCCAAGACGCAGGAGCCGTTCCAGATCATCGTGGTATGCGGAAAGAACGAGGCCCTGCGCAGGCACATAGAAGAGATAACCAGGGGCTCGAAGACGGCGATGAAGGTCTACGGGTTCGCCGATAACGTGAACGAGCTCATGGACGCGTCGGACGTTATGATATCGAAGCCCGGAGGGCTCAGCATATCCGAGGCGATGGTCAAGGGGGTGCCGGTGATCGTGAATACCTTCATTCCCGGGCAGGAAGAGAATAACCTTATCTTCCTCGAAAAGAACGGCGTCGGCATCGGGACGAAGACGATCGCCGAGACCCTCGATAAGCTCGAGTACCTGTTCAGGCACAAGGAGGTGCTCGAAACCATGCGGTCAAAAGCGAAACAGCTCGGCAAGCCCTCATCGGCCGGCGATATAGCCCTTCTCGTGCTCCAGACGGTGGAGAAGAAATGAGCAAGGCCGAATCGAGGAAGGAGCTGCTCGATATCGTAAAAGGCGTCAAGTCGTATGTAGGCCTCGAGAGGAAAGTCGGAGTGGAGTCGATAATTGTAGCGGCTCCCGAGTCAAAGGCCGGGCTTTCCGATGTAAAGTCGGAGGTGTTACGCTGCAAGGCCTGCCCCCTCTACAGGACAAAGACGAATTATGTATTCTCCGACGGCAGCGACAGCGCTAAGCTGATGTTCGTAGGCGAGGCCCCCGGGGCTGACGAAGACGCGCAGGGCGTGCCGTTCGTAGGCAGGGCCGGGCAGCTGCTCACGAAGATGATAGAGGCGATGGGCCTCAGGAGGCAGGAAGTGTATATATGCAATGTCCTTAAATGCCGCCCGCCCGAGAACAGGAGCCCACTTCCGGAGGAAGTAAAGGCGTGCAAGGGCTACCTGATGCGCCAGATCGAGCTCGTATCGCCGAAGGTCATATGCTGCCTCGGAAAGCACGCCGCGCAGGCGCTGCTCGATGCCGATGTCCCCATAACGAAGGTCAGGGGAAAAGAGATGGAATTCAACGGGAGGATCATGATACCGACCTACCATCCCGCATACCTGCTCAGGAACCCGCCGGCGAAAAAAGAGGTCTGGGAAGACCTGAAGAAGATCATGAAGATATTATCGGAGGGTTGATTTGGCGTCGAAGGAATATGCCGAGATAGCAGTGGGGCTTCCCGTAAGGAAGCCCTTTCATTACCGGGTGCCTCCCGCTCTCGCCGGCATAGCCGAGGCCGGAAAGAGGGTCTGGGTGCCTTTTGGCCCGAGGAAGCTCGTCGGATATATAACCGGTTTTACCGACAGTCCGGGCGTCGAAGGCATTAAGGATATAATATCCGTAATAGACAGCGAAGGCCCTGTCATAAGCGCCGAACTTCTCTCGCTTACTAAATGGATATCGGAATATTACCACTCCTCGTGGGGCGAGGCGATAGAGGCCGCGCTGCCGGGACCGCTGAAGAAAGGCAAGGTAAAAGCCGCGCCGAGGAATCCCGCGCACGAGGAGGATTACAAGCCCACCCGAAATCTTAAATTGACGCAAGAACAGGCCTCAGCTCTGAAACCGATCCTCGAATCGGTATCTAAAGGGAAGAACGACGTATATCTGCTCCACGGCATAACCGGAAGCGGCAAGACCGAGGTCTATCTGCAGTCGATCGAATACGCTCTCGGGCAGGGGAAGGGCGCTATAGTCCTCGTCCCCGAGATATCGCTTACGCCGCAGACGGTCGAGTGGTTCAAGTCGCGGTTCGGGGGGATCGTCGCGGTCCTTCACAGCCGGATGCTCGAGACCGAAAGGTTCGTCGAGTGGAAGAAACTCAAGGAAGGGAAGGCGAGGATCGCGGTCGGCGCGCGTTCGGCTATATTCGCGCCGGTGGCCAACCTCGGGCTCATAGTCATCGACGAGGAGCACGAGACCTCGTATAAGCAGGATGACGCGCCGCGCTATAACGCCAGGGATGCCGCGATCGAGAGGGCGCGCATAACGGGCGCGGCCGTCATACTCGGCGGAGCGACCCCGTCGATAGAGACCTACCAGAAAGCCCTGAGCGGCGAATATAAACTATTGAGGATGTCGGAGCGCATTGAGAGGAGGTCCCTTCCGAAAGTCGATATAATAGATATGCGCCAGGAGATGATCGATACGAAAGGGAACAGGATATTCTCCCGCGCGCTTGAGCATGCCGTGTCGCAGGTACTGAACAAGGGCGGGCAGGTAATGCTGCTGATGAACCGCCGCGGGTTCTCAACGTTCGTCAACTGCAGGAGGTGCGGATACACGGTAAAGTGCAGGCACTGCAGCGTATCGATGACATACCATTACGACACGAAGAAATTGAACTGCCATTACTGCAATTACGAGTCGGCGCCTCCGGAAAAGTGCCCGAAATGCAAAGCCGGCCAGATGCAGTATTACGGCGCCGGGACGCAGAAGGTGGAGAGCGAGGCCTCGCGGCTGTTCCCCGCCGCGCGCATAGCAAGGATGGATACCGACTCTACCGCGAAGAGGGGCTCGCACAAGCAGATACTCGGTGATTTCAGGAAACACAAGATAGACATACTTATAGGCACGCAGATGATAGCAAAGGGCCACGATTTCCCGCGCGTGATGCTTGTAGGGGTTATATCGGCGGACACGGCGCTGAACCTGCCGGATTTCAGGTCGGGCGAGAGGACCTTCAACCTGCTTACGCAGGTGGCGGGAAGGGCGGGCCGCGGCCCCGAACCCGGGAGGGTCATCGTCCAGACGTTCTCTCCGGAGCATTACGCCGTCGAGAAGAGCGTTACCCATGACTATACGGGCTTCTTCGAACAGGAGATAAAGTTCAGGAAGGAACTCGGTTATCCGCCTTTCAGCCATATCGTCGACATAAAACTCAGGGGAAGGAATGAGGAGCGTGTCATTAAGGCGGCGCATGGCCTCGCGTCCCTTATAGGGCCTTTTATTGAGGGCAAGGAAGCTTCGCTCGTAGGGCCTGCGCCGGAGTTCATAACGAGGATAAAAGGGCAATACAGGTGGAGCATGCTCCTGAAGGGCGCAAGGCCGGACGAGATGTGCGTTTATGTAGATAAGTCCCTTGCGTTGCTGGAAGGAAAGTCCGGCGTCACGATAACCGTAGACGTTGACCCGGTGGGATTATGAAAAAAGGCGGCTATTGGTTCTCGAAGTTGCCCTTTAGTGTCTTTATCGCGTCAAGTTCTTTTATGCCGTGCTCGGCTTCCATGTCGTTCGGATTGGCCTTGAGAGCGGCGCTGTAATAAGCCCTGGCCTTATCGTAATTCTCCATGCTCCTGTAAAGCCCCGCGAGTTTTTTCAACGACGCAAAATCCGTATTATCTATTAACGGCACTCCCTCGAGTATCTTGATCGCGTTCCAGGTCTGCCCTTCGTTTATGAAGCAATCGGCTATGGCGTTTAAGATGGTGCCGTTGCCGGGATCGGCCCTCATCGCTTTCTCGTAGGTATAAATGGCCTGAGAGGTCTTGCCTGTCTTGCGCATCGAAAGGGCCTGCATGTTGAGTATCCCCGATGTTATCTTCCCGATCAGCGAGGAAAATATGTTGGAATGGCGCTTGCTGTTCTCCCAGAGGGACAGCCAAAGGTAGTAGCGCGCTTCGGCAAAATCCTCCTTCAGCGCGAGCGCGGCCCCGAAGAGCTCTATAGCGTAAGCATAATTCTCCCTCTGGATTGCAGCAATACCCTTGTCATAGTAGTCCCTAATCTCTTTCGGGATGTTTTGCGGGGCGTCATTCATCTAAAGGCTCCTTTTTCAGGATTATAGCCCTTTTTGCAGAGAAGTGTCAATCCTTTTTTGGAATTGGATTTTACGCCGGTTTATAGTAAAATGATGCCATGACAACATTAAAGGTAAGAAAATATCCCGACCCGGTGCTCAGGAAGAAGGCCGCCGCCGTGAAGGAAGTGACGGATGCCGAGAGGCGCCTCGTCGAGGAGATGATAGAAACAATGAAGGCCTCCGACGGCGTTGGTCTTGCCGCGAACCAGGTAGGGGTCCTCAAGAGGATTTTTGTCTTCAACCCTTCCCCTGACGGCTGGCGCGCGGACGCTATGATCAACCCGGTCATACTGAAGAGGCGCGGCAGCGAATGCAAGGAGGAAGGATGCCTCAGCCTGCCAGGCGTTAACGGAGTCGTGCGCAGGAGCACGTTTATCGTGGCCGAAGGCCTCGACATAAAGGGAAAGCCCGTATGCTATGAGGCGAAAGGGCTGCTCGCGAGGGTATTCCAGCACGAGATAGACCACCTTGACGGGGTAGTATTCATAGACAGGCTGAACCCTATCAAGCGCATGATGGCGAAACGCAGCCTGAAAAAAGAATCCGCATGAAGATAGTATTCCTGGGG
>JAKLIT010000116.1 GCA_022709465.1 Candidatus Omnitrophota bacterium
GGAACCTTTGCCTTATGGCGCCGTCAGTCAGGTAATTATCTATGGAAGGCAGTATCATGCCCTGGTCGAGGGCGAGATACCTGTAAGAGACCTTGCCGTTCTTCACGTTCACCGAATCGTAAAAACCGTATTCGCCGTACATGTCGAAATAGAAGAGCATCCTCCTGATGCACGATATCGCCTCTTCGGGCGTGAAAGCCAGCGAGAGGAATACGACATGCGGGGTAGCGACGCCCTCGTCCTTGTATCCTTTGAACCCTATGCCTCCCACGCCGAACTCGGTATACCCGCCGTAGCTGCCGTCCGGGGTGGAGCACGGGGAGAATCCCCACGCCTTATATCCCTTCTGTTTCGCCATAGCGATATGCGCCTGCGCGCCCTTCAGGTCGTTCAGGCCGAGGCCTTTCGGGGCGAGTTCCTTCTCCTTGACCATCAGCGACGGCATCAGGAACTCAAAAAGGCTGCCGCCCCAGCTCGGGACGATCTTCTCGCCTTCGTACGTATAATAACCCTGGTAATATTTCACGCCGGACTTCTTCACTTCCTTGCCCTGCGGCTTCTGCGACTGCCACTCCACTTCGGGAGGGAAGGTCCTCGCCATCTTGTACCAGTGCTCCTGGGGGACATCGCCCTTGCCTATCGCTACAAGGCTCGTGAACCTCGCCTCGCCGTTAAGCTGGCCGTAATTATAGGGGGAGTACTTGTCGGTATCCCTGTCGAACCCGAGGTTCAGCTGGCCGATCTCCTTATTGTAAAGCGCCGAGAAATCCATTTCGTCGAGAAGTTTCGAGCAGCGTTTTCCGAGCTCCTTGTCGAATGCCTGCCTCGCTATTATAAGCCCGCCCGCGAACCATCCGTTATCGACCGATGAGATATACCTGCGCGTGACCTGCAAGTTCGTGGTCGAGTGGTAATTGTCCCAGAGGCCGTGCCAGCGCGGCATCTTCTCCGCGACATCGAGCGTTGCGGAAATACGCCTGACCGCTTCCTCCCTCGTAATGAGTCCCATGTCGAAAGCCGCCACGATATTTATGAAATAGAGGCCCGTATTAGTCGGGGAGGTGTAGTCGCCTATCGCCCTCTCCGGGGCCATCGCTATCCAGTCGAGAGGGAGGCTGCTGCGCTTGTCCACGACGTTGTCGAAGAATCCCCAGGTATCCTTAGCTATGCCCTCAAGCATCTGCCTGTCGGGGCTCGTAAGGAGTTCGCCCCTGCGCTCCCCAGCAAGTATCGTGCCTGGGTAGCGGCCGATATTATCCTTCAGGCCGTTGAAGAAGAGCTCCTTATCGCCGTAGAACGATATGTCATCGAGGTATATCTTCCCGCTTATGACGCTCGGCTCTCCCTTGAATACGAAGGAGAGCTTGCCCATCTTGTTCATGTCGAGGCCGGGGAATTTCTCGATCGGCACTTTTATCTCCTGCCAGTCAGTTGAGGGGCTGATAAGCCCCGAAATATCGGCTTCCTTGCCGGCACCGTAACCGTCCTCGAGCAAGAGCCACAGCTTCTCCGAGCCCTCCGAACCCTTCATCCAGAATGACACGCCTTTCGCCGCGCTTATATCGAGGTCGTTCAAGCCCGTTGACCACGATGCCTTCTCGCCCTTCGGTATATAGAACTCCATCTCGAGCGAATAGCCGGCGGACGCGCGCCTTACCTTATTGTTGTAGGCGACCTGCAGGAAAGCCGGTTTCTTGGAGACCAGCGCGGGCGACCCTCCGATCTCGTTAGGGTCCTTGCCGTCGTTGAAATGCTCTATTATTTTTATATCGGAATCGGCGGGGATCCTTACGGGGACCTTGTCCTGGGCATATACCGCGCGAGGCGCGGACAGCGAAAGGCATAGAAAAGCGACGACCGCGATCACATAACGGCGAGACATCATAGATTTTACCCCAGATTGATCTTCAGGAGCACCGGACCTTCGTCGCTGTGCTTGAAGGGTATTATTGCTTCGCCGGACCTGAAAGAAAACTCCAGCTTCTTCCCGTCGGCGAACACCTGTTTCGGCTTCTTCTTAAGGGCTACCGTCAATTCTCCGTCCGACTTCGGGAAGCCGTGAAGCTCTATATATACCGAACCGCCTTTTTCAAAGGCGCTCAATACCTGCGATGTCGAGAACATTATCTTCGCGCCGCTCGCGCGGGAATCCCTTACCTGGACGCCTACGGGAATTATGAGGCCCGTAAGCGGCGGCACGACCATCTCCGCACCGTACGGCATCTTCTTTTCCGCCCTCGATTGCGGGTCGGCAAACGTTATATAGCCCGACTCGGGTGTCCTGTAATAGTTGGCGACAAAAAGGAACGCGTGGCCTTCCCCGAAGAACTCCTGCACGATAAGCCGGCGGTTGGCCGACGACGCGTTGCCGTGTATATCGTCCATCTTCAGGATGCGCGAATAGGCCTCTATGTTCTCCTCCGTCGAATACCCGAAGGCCGTTCCGAGGACGAGCGCCCATCCCGGGCCGAAATGCTTAATGAACCCGCAGACGCTGTCATCCTGCAGGACCGCGACCGGCTCCGTGTTCGGCTCGTTGAATACCTGGACGGGATTAAGCACCGATATCTCCCTT
Organism: Candidatus Omnitrophota bacterium; assembly: GCA_022709465.1. The sequence goes on from JAKLIT010000116.1 coordinate 2,576, forward strand.
ACGTCGAAGAACTCTACGGTCGGCATCCGCGGGCACTGTCCCGCGGGGACATCCTCTGCCTCGCCGAGCTTAAGCGCCTGCTTGATCACCTCACACGGCTTCATCGAAAGGTCGTATTTCGGGACCCTCGGAAGGATGACGAGATGGCCCCCGCCCAGCGCGTAATTTGCGAGCAGTTTCTGCGCTTCAGCGTCCATATATTCGAGCGAAACGGCCCAGACCTGCCTGTATTTCGCGAGGTCCTTCGGCTTCGCCTGTTCGAGGTCGACTATGTCGTAATCGCAATTTATCATCTTCAGGACCTTAGCCATCCCCTCATAGAAGACGCTGTCCCTTATCGCCTTGGGGTTATAGCTGATGCCCGCCTTTGAAAGGTCGTAGGAATTGACCAGCTCGGTCGCGTAATAGGGCTTATAAAAAACCAGCGCGACTTTCGATTCCGCTTTCGCCCTGCATGCCAATGTGCCGTAGGATGAAGCGAGTTTTCCGAACCTGCGGATCACCGGATACAACGGCGATTCCTTGCCGTCATGGTCGAGAGGCGTCTGCCAGTAGAATGTCGGGCCGACCGCGGACTTGCCCTTAGGGTTCTTGCCCTGAGAGAACATGTAAAAATTCATCCCGGCGGCGCCGTATGCGAGGGCCGATTTATAGAAGAGCTCGAGCTCGTCCGGATACGTTACGACGGTGTGTTCCCTCGTGCCGGCCTGCATCTCTGCAACGAACGTCGGGCCCCTGTTCCCCTGCATTGCGCGCGCGAACTGCTGGATCACCGATGCGTCGTGGAAATTCCTGTAAGAGACGTTCTCGGGTATATGGTCGACCGCGAGGATTACCTTCGGGTACATTTTAGCGACATCCTGGTACATCGTTATGTTTAGCGGGAACTCCACCGCGCGGCCCCAGACCCATCCCGGGAGGTTATGCGTGAACGGCAGGGTTATGCCCCTCTTCGTGGCCTCTTTCATGAGGTGCTCGAGGTATATCGCGTAGTATCCGCGCCAGAACATGTGCCAATCGAGGTCGGCGGCAAGCTCGGCAGGCCTGGATATATTGCCTGAAGGCGGCACGACCGACGAGAAGCTCTTGTATTTCGTCCTGTATAGGGCATTGAGCCTGTTTATCTTCTTGTATTTCTCGGAAAGGAATTTCTTATAATAGTCGAGCGCGACGGGATTGTAGTCGGCCTCCCTGTCGAGCCAGGTAAAAACGCCTATCTCGTTGCATACCTGCATCGATATTATTATGCCGTTCGGCTTGCTTACGGAGTTATTCCTGATTATCTCGAGGATCTTGTCGTACCATAACCTCGCGTACTTCAGGTACGTCGGGTGCATCAGCGTGACGCGCGCGTGGGAGAACGGCTTGCCGTCCCTGTTCAGCGAAAGTATCTCGGGGTGCGTCGAAAGCAGCCACTGCGGTATGCCGTGGTCCATGTATTCGGCGAGGATGTAGGGGCCCGGTTTGACTATCAGCTGCAGCCCGTTCTTCCTGCACAGCTCGATGAAACCGAGCAGGTTCCTCTGTGGGTTCGTATGGCCGGAAAAATCGAACTTGCCTTCCTCATGCTCGTGCCAGTCCCACGGGATATACGTGCTTACGGCATTGAGGTTTGCCGCTTTGGCTTTCTTCAGGTGCGCGGGCCAGTTCTCCGGCCTTATCCTGAAATAATGGACCTCCCCCGAATAGAGGTAGGTGTCTTCCGTACCCAGCTTAAAGCCGTCTTCGTCGAATTTGAAATCCATGCTCTATCAGTCTCTCGCGAACCCTATGTTGTCTATGTATACTGTCCCCGCCTTGGGCCTCGAGACGGAATCTTCAAACACGATCGTGAACT